>JAJZRT010000618.1 GCA_021802595.1 Pseudomonadota bacterium | reverse complement strand
GGTCGATCAGCGTGCGGAAGGCATCGATCTCGCTGCGTGCGCCGATCACCACCAGCACGTCGTCGTAGTCCAGCCTGTGGTCGATGCCGCGGGTGCTGAAGATGAGGTCCTTGCCACGCTCCAGATCCACCACCCCGAGCAGGAGGACGTTCTGCGTCATGACCCTGCGCAGGCCGGAAAGATGCACGCCATGCAGCCAGGAGTGGCGCGGGATGGTGATCTCGGCAATGTTGAGGTCCTGCTGCCCGAACACGGTCTGTTCCAGCAGCTCGACCACTTCCGGGCGCTGGATCAGTTCGTGCACCCGGGCGCCGCTGATCTCGTAGGGGTCGACCACCTTGTCGGCGCCGGCGGCCAGCAGCTTGGGCGCGGCCGCCGGCGCCTGGCAGACGGCGACGATGCGCAGCTGCGGATCGAGCGCACGTGCCGAAATGGCGAGGAAAACGTTCTCGGAGTCTTCCGCGAACAGGCAGAACACGCCCTCGATGTGGCTGCCGATGCCGGCCTCGCGCAGGGCGTCGTCGTCGGTGTAGTCGATCTGCCGGGCGGGCATGTCCTCCTTGCGCGCCACCGCCACCAGCGCCGCATCGCGGTCCAGCATGACGAAGGGCGTGCGGGCCATGCTCAGGCGCCGCGCCACCTCGATGGCCAGGGGATTGCAGCCGAACAGGGCAAAACGGGGCTTCATCGCGCCTGCCCGCCGCGTTTCCAGAAAGGCGCATGGAGCCCCAGGCGCTCCTTCAGCTGATACAGGCTGGCCTGATGGCCCACGACCATCAGGATGTCGTGGACGTGCAGGGTGAATTCCGCCTGCGGATTGAAATAGAAGTGCGCCGCGCGCAGCTCGTAGCGATGATGGCCCTCGGCGGCAGGCGAGGCATGCGGGCGGATGACGCCGAACAGCATCAGGTGCCGCCCGGCGAAGTCGATGTCGCCAATGCGGCGTGCATCCAGCCAGGATCCCGGGTAGACGCGCACCGGTTCGAGGTGGATGCCGCGGGCTCGGGTGATCACGTCGTAGAGGGCGTCGAAGGCCACCGGCTGGCCGATGAACTCCGCCGCCATGTGGCCGACCACCTCGTAGGGCCGCACCACATGGTCGGCGCCGGCCTGGGTGAGCTTGCGCCCCGTCTCCGCCTTGTTGGCGCGCGAGATGATCAGGATGTCCCGCGAGGCCTGGCGCGCCGTCAGGGTGATGTAGACATTGCTGACGTCGTCGTGGGTCAGGCACAGGATGCGCGAGGCCTGGCGACCCAGGCCGAGGTTGGCGAGCAGGACGTTGTCGGTGGCGTCGCCCGCCACCGCCAGGTAGCCGTGGCGGTAGGCCAGCTGCACCGCCTCGGGGTTGCGGTCGACGATGACGAACGGGTCCCGCCCGGCGGCCAGCCGTGCCGCCACCACCTGCCCGATGCGGCCGTAGCCGCACACGATGGTCACGCCGGACAGCCGTTCCACGCTGGCGAACACGCGGTTGTCGCGCAGCTCGCTCATTTTCTCGTGGAAGGCCATGACGATGATGGAGGTGGCGAAGGAGATCACGGCGATGCCGGCGAACACCAGCACCATGGCGACCACCCGGCCCTCCGTGGTCTGCGGCACGATGTCGCCATAGCCCACGGTGGTGATGGTGATGACCGCCCAGTAGACGGCGTCCATCAGGCTGGACACCTTCGGATGCGGCTGCTCCGCCTCGAACAGGTACATGGCCACGGCGGCGATCAGCACCATGGAGCCGACGAAGATGGACAGGGTGAAGAGCTCGAAGCGTTTTTCCAGCAGGACCTGGCCGAAGGCAGTCAGGTTGCGGGCATAGCGGAACAGCTTGAGCAGCCGGAACAGCAGGAAGACGCGCAGGAAGCGCAGCGGCCGGTAGCCGGGCAGGATGGCCAGCAGGTCGATGATGGCCATCGGGGTCGCCATGTAGGCCAGCTTGCGGCGGACCACGGCCCACAGTGCCGGCAGCAGCCGGAACCGCTCCCCCACCACTTCGGCGCGCTCCCAATGCTCGATCAGGATCCGGTGGCTGTCGCTGTACAGCCACATGCGCAGCAGATATTCGATGACGAACACCGCCACCACGAAGGCTTCGAACGCATTCGCCCACGGCCCCAGTTCATGCCGGACTTCGTAGATCAGCAGGAACACGCTGACCAGCACCAGCACGATCATGGCGCTGTCGAGCAGTGCCCGTGGGTGCGAGCGCGGATCGGTCAGCAGGCGGCGGAAGAACCCCTTGATCCCGGCATAGCGCGCCGACGCCTGCAGGCGATAGGCGGAGCGGATCAAGGTGTCGGACAGGGCCATGGGTGAAGGCGGGTGGCGGGGGCCCGGCCGATGAACGCCGGGCGAATGATCGTGAGGCGATTATACGGTTCGCAGGCCATGCCGGAGGGTGCAGGGCACCCCCGGGGGCGGAATCGTCCTCAGTTCGCTGCGTTCTGCCCGCCCATCACCTGCCGGTAGGCGGCGTCGGCCAGGCGCTGCATGAGCGGATGCGCGATCCGGCCGGACAGCGCATAACCCAAATCGCGGTCGATCCAGTAAAACACCTCGACGCCGTCTTCGGTGGCGTGACGAAACGCCGTTTCGCGCTTGCCCGCCGCCGTGCGCCGCACGTAGAGCGTGATGCGCTGCCCACCCGCATCCTGATACATGAACTGCGCCACCGGGCCGGACTCGTCCGCCAGCAGGCGCCCGCCCAGCAGCTCGAAACCGAGTGCGCCGAAATCCGGCGCCCTGAGTTCGGTGCCGAGGCGTTTGGACAGCCAGCTCACCAGATGCGCGGCATGGGCCGCGTCCACCTCGACCGGGTGCCGCACCTCGGGGCTGAACACTGCATGCGCGATCGCCGCGTCACGGGCGAAATGCAGCGGCGCCGGCACCGGCTGTCCGGACCTGAGGCCGACACCGTAGCCGATCAGCCCGCTCGCGACGACCACCAGCGCCGCCGCCACCGCCTTGTAGGGCATGCGCGCCGGTTGCCGGCGCGCCGCGCGCACCAGGTCGATCGGCAGGGGCTCGTTGAGCACGCCATCGAAGGCGGCATGCAGCGCCTGGTTCTGCGCAGCCCATGCCCTCACCCGCGCGGCGTCTTCCGGATGGGCCGCCAGCCAGGCCTCGACCTCGATGCGGCGTGTCTCGGGCAACGCGCCATCCACATAGGCATGCAAATCGTCCTCGCGCACGGGCTCCGTCATTTCACCACCTTCAACTGTACGGCGGGCTCGCCCGCCAGCATCTGCCGCATCCGCTCGCGCGCACGGGCAAGACGCGACATCACCGTGCCGACCGGCACACCCAGCACCTGGGCGGCCTCGGCATACGCAAACTGTTCCAGCCCCACCAGCAGGATCACTTCCCGCTGCTCCTCGGGCAACCGCGCCAGCGCCGCGTGCAGGTCGCGCGCCGCCAGCGCCTCCATCTGCCCGCCGCTCACCGGGATTTCCAGCGCCTCGTCGAGCGCCGTGTCCTGCGGGCGGCGGGTCCGCAGCTGGTTGACGAACAGATTGTGCATCAGCGTGAACAGCCAGGCGCGCAGATCGCTGCCCGGCTGCCACAGGTCGAGCTTGCCCAGCGCGCGCTCGAGCGTGTCCTGCACCAGATCGTCGGCGCGCACGGCATCGCCC
>JAJZRT010000617.1 GCA_021802595.1 Pseudomonadota bacterium | reverse complement strand
GTTTCGGGTTCATTTCGCCCGAGGACGGCAGCGAAGACGTGTTCGTGCATTTTTCGGCGATCACCGCCAAAGGCTTCCGCTCGCTGCAGGAAGGCCAGCGCGTCAGCTACGAAACGGTGAAGGGGCCCAAGGGTGCCCAAGCCGCCAACGTGGCCGTGGTTGGCGCCTGAGCCCGCCCGTCATCCGTTGCACCGGAAACCCCGCCGCGCGCGGGGTTTCTTTTCGGCGCCTCACGCTAATCGGTAGCTGACGCACAAGAATGAATCGGCCCTTCTTGCCTACGCCTCGAGCTGCGGATCGACGCGGGCGAGTTCGAGTGACGCCACGCCCGTCGTGGCGGGCGCCAAACACGCAGCACATACGGGGACTGTCGCGCGCCCGTCCTTGTGTAAGGGTTTTCTGACGCGTTGCCATACGCGACGGTCAGGCGAAACCCTTACGTCGACACGCCGCTCTACACACCGATCACGATCGATGTATCGCACGTTCAACACGTTGCGCGCTGCGCGCTCGAAACGCCCGCCGAACTCACGGAAGTGTATACATCTATAACTTGACGCGATTCGCGCCGCCGCGGTTCTATCCGCCCCCGGATGCTCTAACCGCGCAGGGACTGCGATGAGTGCAGCGGCAATCGAGGGAGGATCGGGTCTGTTTCGGCCGCAGGCGCTGGATGCGCAGCGTTCGAGCGCACTGGGCCGCATCCAGGTCAACACGCCGCTGTCGCACTGGCTGATCACTGCTGTGGTCGGCGCCTTCATCGCGGCCTTCCTCACCTATCTCTGCTTGGGCCACTACACGCGGCGCGCCACCGTGGCGGGCAGTCTGGTACCCAGCGCCGGCCTGATCACACTGAAGGCGAGTGGCTTCGGTCGCGCGCTGCGGGTGCCGGTGCATCAGGGCGAACGCGTGCAGCGCGGCCAGATCCTGGCCGAGTTCGACAATCCGCTGGACAGCGCTGCGCTCGGCAATACGCAGGCCTACATCACCGCGCAGCTCAAGACCGAACGTGCCGGCCTCGAGCAGGACCTGCAGACACAGCAAGCGCTGGCCGCCAGCCAGACGGCATCGCTGGGCGCGTCCATCGCCAGCCTGCGCGCGCAAGCCCAACAGATCCGGGGCCAGTTGGCCTTGCAACGGCAGGAAGCCGCCAACATGCAGCAGTTGCTGACGCGCATCACGCCGCTGGCCAGCAAGGGTGACATCTCCGCCTTCGATCTTCAGCAGCAGCAGGCCAATGCGCTGAACGCGCAGCTGCAGGTCAAGGCCCTGCGCCGGCAATGGCTGACCACGCAACAGCAGCTTGCGCAATCGGAGCAGCAGCGGGCGCAGATCCCGCTGAACCTGGCCGCGCAGCAGAACGACACGCGCAGCAAGCTGGCGCAGATCGGCCAAGCGCTGGCGCAGAACGAGGCGCAGCGTGCCTGGGTGCTGCGCGCCCCGCGCAGCGGCGTGGTCTCCAGCCTGCTGCTCAAGGCCGGACAAACGGTGACCTCAGGCCAGCCCCTGCTCTCCATCCTGCCGCAGGGTTCCACCCTGGAAGCGCAATTGCTGGTACCCAGTGCCTCGATCGGCTTCGTGCATCCGGGCCAGCGCGTGGTGCTGCGCTACCAGGCCTATCCGTACCAGAAGTTCGGCCTACATGCGGGCGTGGTGCGTGAGGTCTCGCGCAACGCCCTGTCGCCGCAGGAGGTCACCCTGCTGACCGGCCAGCAGGGTGGGGTGCCCATGTACCGTATCATCGTGCGGCCGGATGCCCAGCACATTGAGGCCTACGGGCGCCCGGCCGTGCTGATGCCGGGCATGGCCCTGCAGGCCGATATCCTGCTGGACCGCCGCCGGTTGATCGACTGGGTGCTCGATCCGCTGTACGGCTTCGGGCGGCGCCTGTTTGGCACAACCCATCCAGCGACATTTTCCCGCCCCGCCCCGGCAACGCAGGAGGCCCGCGCGTGAGCACCGTGCTGGGCGAGAACGTCCTCGAGGGCCTGCGCTTCGGCGCGCGCAAGCGCCTGCCGGTGATCCTGCAGACCGAGGCCGCCGAGTGCGGCCTGGCCTGCCTGACCATGGTCGCCCGCTACTACGGTCACGACCTCGACCTGCCCGGATTGCGCCGCAAGGCCGCGCTGTCGCTGAAAGGCGCCAACCTCAAGCGCGTGATCGAGATCGCCGGCCAGTTGCAGCTCGATACCCGCCCGTTGCGACTGGAACTCGAAGAACTGCCGCAGCTCAAGACGCCCTGCCTCCTGCACTGGAACCTGAACCACTTCGTGGTGCTGAAGCAGGCGACGAGCAAGGGCATCGTCATCCACGATCCCGCCCAGGGTGTGCGCCGGCTGACGCTGGACGAGGCCTCGAAACACTTCACCGGGGTGGCGCTGGAACTCTGGCCGGCGGCGAACTTCACCAAGACCAAGGCACGGGAGAAGATTTCGCTGCGCGCGCTGGCGGGCGAAGTGCACGGTGCCAAGCGGGCCTTGAGCCAGATCCTGCTGCTGGCGCTGGGCCTGGAGATCCTGGTGCTGGCCGGTCCCTTCTACATGCAGTTCGTCCTCGACCAGGTCTTCCCCAGCGGCGATCACGGCTTGCTGACCGTGCTCGGCATCGGCTTTCTGTTGCTGACGGTGTTCCAGGTCGCCGTCACCGCGATGCGGTCCTGGTCGATCACCTGGATTAGCGCCACCCTCAACGTGCAGTGGGTGGGCAACCTGTTCGGACACCTGCTGCGGCTGCCGCTGGACTACTTCGAGAAGCGGCATGTGGGCGATGTGGTGTCGCGCTTCGGTTCCGTGCAGACCATCCAGCGCACCCTGACCACGCAGTTCGTCAGCGCCATTCTCGACGGCGTCATGTCGGTCCTGACTCTCGGGCTGATGGCCTTCTACAGCGTGCGCCTGACGCTGCTGGTCATCGGCGCCTTCCTGCTGTACGCGCTGCTGCGCTGGGGCATCTTTAAGCCGCTGCGCCGGGCGACGGAAGATCACATCGTGTATGCCGCGCGGCAGCAGAGTGACCTGCTGGAATCGATCCGCGGCATGCAGCCGCTGAAGCTGGCCAACCAGCAGGATCACCGCAGGGCGCGCTACGCCAATGCGCAGGTGGAAACCGTCAACCGCCACCTCGCCATGCAGCGCCTCGATATCGGCTACCAGGCCGGTCACGGCCTGATCTTCGGCATCGAGCGGGTGGTGCTGATCTGGCTGGCGGCGCTGCTGGTGCTGAAGGGCGCGTTCAGCGCCGGCATGCTGGTGGCCTTCGTGGCCTACGCCGACCAGTTCTCGCGCCGTGCGGCCGGCCTGATCGACCAGTGGAACGACTTCAGGATGCTGGGCCTGCACGCCGAGCGGGTGGCGGACATCGCGCTGACGCCGCAGGAGGCGCAACTCGAGGGCGCTTATGGCGGCCCGATCCCGGAGGCCCGGCTCGAGGTGCGCAACCTCAGGTTCCGCTATGCCGAGGGCGAGCCTTGGGTGATCGAGGAGTGCAGCTTCACGATCGAGCCGGGCGAGAGCGTGGCCATCGCTGCCCCCTCCGGGACCGGCAAGACCACACTGGCCAAGCTGGTGCTGGGGTTGCTGGAGCCCACCGAAGGCCAGATCCTGTTTGGCGGCATCGACATCCGCAAGC
>JAJZRT010000616.1 GCA_021802595.1 Pseudomonadota bacterium | reverse complement strand
GGCCTCGGACATCGGTACATAATCCGAGCCGGTTGCGGTTTTGGGTTTGGTGATCAGCGCAGCGACGATGATGCCCAGTTCATAGAGCAGCCACAGCGGGGTTGCCAGCATGAACTGCGAGACGACATCGGGCGGGGTGAAGATCGCGCCGACGACAAATGCTCCGACAATGACATACGGCCGGATTTCGCGCAGCTTGGCGACCGAAACCATGCCCATTTTCACCAGCAGCACCACCGCGATGGGAACCTGGAAGGTGATGCCGAACGCCATGAACATGGTCAGCACGAAATCGAGATACTTGCCAATGTCGGTCATCACCGCCACCCCCGTGGGCGTGACGCTGACGATGAAATGGAACACCAGAGGGAACACCAGGAAATAGGCAAATGCCATGCCCGTCACGAACAGGATGACGCTGGCAATCACCAGCGGTACGCCCAGGCGTTTTTCATGCTGGTACAAGCCTGGCGCCACAAATGCCCAGGCCTGGTAGAACACCCACGGCAACGCCAGCAGGAAGGCGGCCATCAGGGTGACTTTCATAGGCACGAAAAACGGCGTGGTGATTTCGGTGGCGATCATCTGCCCGCCCTTGGGCAGCGCCGCCAGCAGGGGCTGGGCGAGCAGGCCGTAAATATCCTTGGCCCACGGGAACAGGCAGACGAATATGATGATGACGGCCGCCACCGCGCGCAGCAGCCGGTCCCGCATTTCTATGAGATGCGAGATGAAGCTGTCTTCGATTTCGCTCATGCGTGCTTGTCCGCCGTTTCGCTGCGTGCCGCCCCCGCCGAGGCTAACGGCGCATGCACGGCATTCTGGTCCGGCTCGTCCAGAGGCAGGCTCTGTTGCGGCGACTGTACCTTTTCGACCGGCAACACGACAGGGGCCGTCGCAGCATGCTGCCCTTCGCCTGCGGCAGTCGGCGTCACGGCCTGCGTGATGGTGTTCGCCTCGTTGCGCAGGAAGTCGTCCACCACCGTGGCCTGCTGCTCGACGCCCGCCGCCGCGGACTCGACCGATTCCTTGAAGCTCTGCCCGGCCCGGCGGATTTCGTCCAGCTGGATCTCGCGGCTGATATCCGACTTGACCGATGACACGTAACGCTGCATGCGTCCGTAAAGAAGCCCGGCCGCGCGCGCCACCTTGGGCAGCCGTTCCGGCCCGATGACGATCAGCGCGACCACGCCGATGACGACCAGCTCAGAGAATCCGATATCGAACATGATTCAGTTGCAGGGCACAAGACCCAGGTTCCAGGAAGCCTCCTGGCAGCCTGCATCCTGCTTCCTGCACCTTAGCTCTGCTGTTTGTCCTTCACTTCGGCATCGATGGTGTGTCCGGTCTCGTCCTTGGCGCTCAATTTCGGCGCATCTTCACGCATGCCTTCCTTGAAGCCCTTGACCGCGCCGCCCAGATCGCTGCCGATGTTGCGCAGTTTCTTGGTGCCGAAAATCAGCATCACGATAACCAGGACGATCAGCCAATGCCAAATGCTAAAGCTACCCATGGAATTTCTCCTTTGATTTAACTGCGTTTGACGGGATCGCCCCCGCCAAATACATGGACGTGGATGTGGAACACTTCCTGCCCTCCGCCACGCCCGGTGTTGATAAGCGTCTTGAATCCGGTGTCGAGCCCCTGCTCCCTGGCCAGACGCGGCGCCAGCAGCAGCATCTTGCCCAGCAGCGCCTGATGGTCGGACGTGCAATCGGACAGTGTCGCGACATGCATTTTCGGAATGATCAGGAAATGCACCCGCGCGAACGGGTGAATGTCGTGAAACGCCAGTATCTCGTCGTCCTCGTAGACCTTGCTGGAAGGAATGTCACCGGCGACGATCTTGCAGAAGATGCAGTCACTCATGTCGATTTGCCTTTTCCACCAAACCCGACAGGCCCTCGCGGCGCGCCAGCTCGTTCAGCACGTCCGCCGGCTTCAATCCCTTGTGCGCCAGCAGCACCAGGGTATGAAACCACAAATCGGCGACTTCGTAGATGATCTTTTCGGGCTGGCCGTCCTTCGCCGCCATCACGGTCTCGGTCGCCTCCTCGCCGATCTTCTTCAGGATGGCGTCGGTGCCCTTGGCATACAGTTTGGCGACGTAGGAACTGTCGGGCGACGCCTGCTTGCGCGCTTCCAGCGTATCGGCAAGGCGGTCGAGGATGTCGCTCATTTGCGGTAGATCTCGTCGGGACTCTTCAGCACCGGGGCAGTCGTCACCCAGTCACCATTCTCCAGCTTCCGGAAGAAACAGGAACGCCGTCCAGTATGACAGGCGATGCCGCCCAGTTGTTCGATTTTCAGCAGCACGACGTCATTGTCGCAATCCAGGCGGATTTCGCTGACATTCTGCACGTGACCGGACTCCTCGCCCTTGCGCCACAACCGGTTGCGCGAACGCGACCAGTAGACGCCGCGCAGCGTGCGCGCCGTTTCTTCCAGCGCCTCGCGATTCATCCACGCCACCATCAGGATCTCTCCGGTGGCAGCGTCCTGCGCGATCGCGGGGACAAGCCCCTGCGCGTCCCACTTCACGGCGTCGAGCCAGTCGCTCACAGGCGCACCTCGATGCCGTGCTGCTTCATGTATTTCTTCGCCTCGTCGATGCCGTATTCGCCGAAGTGGAAAATGCTTGCCGCTAGCACCGCGTCGGCACGGCCTTCCTTCACGCCATCGACCAGATGCTGCAGGTTGCCGACACCGCCGCTCGCGATGATGGGAATGTCGACCGCATCGGAAATGGCGCGCGTGAGCTCCAGATCGAAACCACTCTTGGTACCATCGCGATCCATCGAGGTGAGCAGCAGTTCACCCGCACCCAGGCTTTCCATTTTCCTCGCCCAATCGATGGCATCGAGGCCGGTCGCCTTGCGGCCTCCGTGGGTGAACACTTCCCAGTGGTCGCCGACCCGTTTGGCGTCGATCGCCACCACGATGCACTGGCTGCCGTAGCGGTCGGACGCATCCTTCACCAGCTGCGGATTCATCACTGCCGAGGTGTTGATGCTGACCTTGTCGGCCCCGGCGTTGAGCAGACGCTGCACGTCGCCCACTTCGCGCACGCCGCCACCGACCGTCAGCGGGATGAAGACTTCCGACGCAACCGCCTCGATGATGTGCAGGATCAGGTCGCGGTTGTCGCTCGATGCCGTGATGTCGAGGAAGGTCAGCTCGTCGGCGCCCGCCTCGTTGTAGCGGCGCGCGATTTCGACCGGATCGCCGGCATCCTTCAGTTCGACGAAGTTGACGCCCTTGACCACGCGGCCATTGGTGACGTCGAGACAGGGAATGATGCGTTTTGCGAGCATGGCCGCCCTAAATTCAGATCAGACGCCGAACACGCCGCCGGCCAGTTCGTCGGCTAGCTTCTGTGCAGCGGCGAAATCGAGCGTGCCCTGGTAGATCGCGCGGCCGGTGATCGCACCGATGATGCCGTCCTTGGCGACGGTCGACAGCGCACGCACGTCGTCGAGGTTGGTGACGCCGCCGCTGGCGATGACCGGGATCGACAGCGCCTGCGCCAGCCGCTGCGTCGCCTCGATGTTGACGCCGGTCAGCATGCCGTCGCGGCCGATGTCCGTGTAGATGACGGCCTCGACGCCGTAACCCTCGAAACGCTTG
>JAJZRT010000615.1 GCA_021802595.1 Pseudomonadota bacterium | reverse complement strand
ATGGTGGTGGGCGGCCCCTATACGGTGCGCGCCTACGATATGGCGGCGATTTCGGGTGACAGCGGCTATACCGGAACCCTTGAATTCCGGCGCGATCTGGGTTCGGCTTGGAGTAGCCAATGGCAGGTCGTGGCTTTCGTCGACAGTGCGCGCGTCACGGTCAACCAGACTACCTGGGCGGCGGGCACGAACAGTGCGACTTTGAGCGGTGCCGGGGTGGGGCTTAATTGGGAGGGACCTCGCCAGTGGCGCGGTAAGCTCTACATCGCCTCCCGAACCGGGTCGAGCCCCGAATTGGTGGGCAACACCGACTCCTCCCGGGGATGGATCGAAATCGGGCGAAGTTTCTGAACAAGAGCGATGAAAACAAAAAACCCTGGAGAGTCTCCAGGGTTTTTTGTTGCGGTGCTGTACAGAAACCAGGGGCTTTTTCCCGTCAATCCTGATTTCTAAGGATTGGTGGTGGAACGAGTCCAACACGGAAACCGAGATTCTACACATAAATGACCTTAATCGGAAGGACTGCCGTTCAGTCGGGCATTTACTGCAACTTGTCGGGCTTTGCTCTACTACCCGCATTGCAGCGTCAAGTTGTCGTGTCCGAGGGTTTGTAGGCGTCCATTCAACGGAAAGCGCGTTTTAGCGAGGGCATGCCGGACGCGCTCCGACTTGGCTTCGTTGCCCTCCAGCGCCTGAATGCGTGTCCCTAAAACCACAGGAGATACGTGATGAAAAAAGTCGCAATCAATGAGCAGGAGTTGGCCGAGCGCTGGGGACTCAGTCCCAAAACCCTACAACGCTGGCGTAGCGAGGGGCGGGGTCCGAGGTACTTGAAGCTCTCCAAGCGGGTAACCTACCTCGTGGATGAAATCCAGGCGTTCGAGATGGAATCGATGCATTCGGCCACTTGGGAAAAAGGCAGTGATGTCGTGCTGTCCAAAGACCCAAATCTGATGTCGGCCAAGGAGATTGCCGAGGTCATGAACCTGCCGATGTACATCCTCACCCATCCAAACATGCGGGAATCGCTCGGAATTCCATTTTTGCATGTTGGAAAACTGATTCGCTTCAAACTGGACGAGATCAAGGCCTGGATGCTGCGCTGTTCCGCCGAAATGGAAGCGCACGGCATCGAGGTACCGAAGGATCCTCGCGCCCAACGGCGGACATTGCTTGAGGCCTTGGCCCGACTGCCGGCATGACCACGCGATTGGATGCACCGCCGACCAGATCGGCGGTCATCCGGCAAAGTTCCGTTTATTCGTCACTTACTTGATTTCGACGAATAAACGGAACATACTTCCAACCATGCGTGAAGCCACTCAAACCCAGCGCGTGATCGATCTGCTTGCCCAGAAGGGGATGCTGCGCCCAATCGATCTGGACGCCATCGGCATCCCTCGGGTGGTGCTGACGCGCATGAGCACCGCTGGCCAGCTCGAGAAAATCGGCCGTGGCCTCTATCGCCTGCCAAGCCCTGGCTCCGAAAACGAGAGCCTGGTCGCCATCGCCACCAAGGTACCACAGGCGGTTTTTTGCCTGCTCACGGCTCTGCAATTCCATGAGCTGACAACCCAACTGCCCCGCCAGGTCTGGATCGCCATGCCCCGAGGCAGCCACACCCCGAAAATCGATTATCCGCCGGTCAAGATGGTGCAGTTCGCCGGGGATGCCTATTCAGCGGGGATCGAGGAGGTCGAGCGCGACCAGGTCAAGCTGCGGGTCTACTGCGCAGCCAAGACCGTGGCCGACTGCTTCAAGCACCGCAACAAGATCGGCCTGGACGTGGCGCTCGAAGCCCTGAAAGATGCCCGGGCAAAAAAGAAGGCTTCGGCCGACGAGCTCTGGCGCTACGCCAAGATCTGTCGCGTCGCCAACGTGATGCGCCCCTACCTCGAGGCCATCGAATGAACAAGGACATCGCCGCCTCCGTCAGGGCACGTCTGCTCAATCTCGCCAAGGCGCAGGGAGTGGATTTCAATCAGGTGCTGGTGCGCTTCGCCCTGGAACGCATCCTCTACCGCCTGAGCCAATCGAAGCATGCCGACCGTTTTCTACTCAAGGGCGCGCTGCTATTCACCCTCTGGTACGACATGCCCCATCGCCCGACGCGTGATGCCGACCTGCTCGGCTTCGGGCCCAGCGATTTGGAATCCATTGCCCAGACGTTTCGGGACATCGCCAGCGTCGATGTCGACGATGGCATGGTTTTCGATCCAGCATCGGTCACCGCCGAGGAAATCCGCAAGGAGGCTGGCTATGCCGGCGCTCGGGTGCTGATCAGCGGTGAAATTGCCAAGGCACGCTGCAAGACGCAGATCGATATCGGTTTCGGCGATGCGGTCACGCCCGGGCCGGTCGACGCCACCTACCCAGTGCTGATCAATGATCTGCCGGCACCACGACTTCGTACCTATCCCGTTTACACCGTCATCGCGGAAAAGCTGCACGCCATCGCCTTGCTGGGCATGACCAACAGCCGACTGAAGGACTATCTCGATTTGTCAGTGCTGCTGGATCGCGAAACCCTAGATGCCGATACCCTAGCCGGCGCGATCGCGGCCACATTCATCCGCCGCGACATGGCAGTTCCCACTTCGCTACCAGTCGGTCTGACCGATGAGTTTTCAGGGGACGCGACTCGGCAAGCCCTGTGGCATGCGTTTCTCAAGAAGAACGAATTGGCCCAACAAGCGCTGCCGGATGTTGTGGCCATACTGCGAGCAGCACTGGGGCCAGCGCTGCTGCGTGCTGCAGATCTGAACGGGATCCAGAAGTAGAGAACCCGCCCGTACGTCGTCTGACGCAGAGGAGCGGGCCGTGTTGTATCTGATGCTGCAGGCAGTCCTGAAAACGCGAAAGCCCACACATGCGCATGGGCCTCGGAACTGGAGATCCAGCACTGAGGCCAGAGCGTCCGATGCGCAGTGTATGCAACTCGCCGACATCACGCAAGGTACAGCCAAAGCGCCATTGTTCCAACAATAAAGGAATATCGGCGCTCTTGATGTAGTTCAGGCCGTAGCGATCCTCGGGCTCTGAGAGCGCTTCCATACAGTCTTTTTATCGGAGACTGACATGGAGACAAAGACCTGCAACGCATGTGGCCACCCTTTCACCCCTCGGCCGCAGAACCCAAATCAGACCTACTGCACCGATCCGGCATGCCAACGCGAACGCCGTCGGCGCTGGCAGCAGAAAAAGCGGCGCGATGATGCCGATTACCGCGACAACGATGCGCGTGCCGGCAAGGCATGGGCTGCCGAGAATCCGGCGTATTGGAAGCAGTACCGCGACGCGAACCCGAACTACACCGAGCGCAATCGAAATCTACAGCAGTCACGCAATCAAAAGCTCCGGGCATCGGTGATTGCAAATGAGGACGCGTCACGCCCTCTATGCCCACCGCCCTCCGGGCGTTACCGCATGGTGCGAATCGAGAATGGGGTTGCAAGCGAAGACACATGGATCGTTGAAATCGCCGTCCTGACTGAGATCCCGCTCGATGAAGACGTGTGATTGCAAATGAGGACGTGTTCGGCGACATCGCTGTTGCCTGTTAACTTCCCGCGTGTGCGTTCTCGAACTATCGAGCATCCGAATCCGACTCGACCCGTGTATGCCTTGACCAAC
>JAJZRT010000614.1 GCA_021802595.1 Pseudomonadota bacterium | reverse complement strand
GCGCGGCGATTTTTTCCTCCTGGCAGCGGCGCTTGATGTCGGCCAGCGTGCCGCGCACGATTTTCTCCTGACCCGGCCAGCTCGCCTTTTGCACCACGACGATCGGCGCGTCTTCCGGCCAGCCCGCGGCCCGCAAGGCGCGTTGCACCTCGTGCAGCAAGGTGACGGAAAGGAAAATGCAGAGCGTCGTGCGATGCGCCGCCAGCGCTTCCAGTTCCTCGCCCGGCGGCATCGGTGTGCGGCCGGCGACGCGGGTGAGGATCACGGTCTGGGTGACTTCCGGCAAGGTCAGCGTCTCGCCAGCGGCGGCGGCAGCAGCCATGGCCGAGGAAACGCCCGGGATGACCGCCCACTCGATACCGGCCGCAGCGAGCGGGCGGACCATTTCGACCAGCGCACCGTAGAGCGTGGGGTCTCCGGTTTGCAGACGCACCACCGTTTCGTGACGCGCCGCCTGCTCGATCAGCCAGGCGACGATTTCGTCGAGCGTCATGCCCTTCGAGTCGCGGATGGTGCTATCGTCGGGCGCATAGAGCGTCGCCGCCCGATCGACCAGCGATCCGGCAAACAGTACGGCGCCGGCGCGTTCGAGCAGACCCCGGCCCTTGACCGTGATCAGCTCGGGATCGCCGGGGCCGGCACCGACAAACCAGACCTTGCCGGCCACGTTTCAGGCCGCGCGCAGGTCGAAGCAGCCGTGGTCTGGTTCGATAGGCATGATGACTCCCTTCGCGTTCATGAGCATAAACGGCGGTATCGAACCAGGGAGGGAGTGCAACGCGACAGACCATCGTCTGCGGGACTGGCGGGATGGACGAATGGAACCGGGCCATCCTTCGGTCAGCTGCGCCCACACCCCGGGGCCAATACCACACCTAGCGGATCAGGCCGGTCTTCTGGCTCGCCTTCATCCTCCTCCACCCACCTTCCCGTGCAAGCACAGTGGCATTTGGGCGGATTCGTCCGGCTTACAGCAGCGGGGGCTGCGTCGGCTTCATCGAAAGCAGGCTTTCGACTACCGAACTTCCCGTTTCACATTCCCCGGGGCCGCCGGGGAATGAACCTAATCCGATCCGGATTCTATAGGTGAACCGGGGAATTTTCCAGGGGTTGCCAAAGCTTGTGTTGCGAGTCCATGATCCGTCCGCCTGATCCCGATGGGTGTCCGGTTTTGTAGCACGACAACCGTCCGGTCGTCATAATGTCCCGGGGGGGGCACGAGATGAGACGAACGGAGCTGCTACAGGGGATCCGGAAGATGGGATTTGAAGCAGCGCATGAGGGATGGAACGCCGGACGGCTGAGGCAGGCCGATTTCAAGCGAAGCCGCGAATCAACGCTGCCAGTTTCCCCAGCCCCGACTCGGCCTGCGCCTCGCTGGCGTGGCTGAAATTGAAGCATAGCTGACCGCAAGCCGCCGCCATGGGCAGGAACGATTCGCCGGGCATGAAGGCGACGCCCGCGGCCAGGGCCCTGGGCAGGAGCTCGCGGGTGTCGATGCGGCGATTCAGGGTGAGCCAGAAGAACAATCCTTCGGGCGGGGCTGACGCCGGCCTTCACTTGCTAAGCGGTACTGGCTTGCGAGCTGCCGGTTTCGGCCCGGCCAAAACTGCACATGAACCATGAATCAGGCCGATTGTTCGGGGCAGGCGTTAGCGACCGACCGCGTGGTGGTCCATGCCACAGCGGCACAAGTGAGCTGAACCAAACCTCCCAGCAACATGGAGAGGCGTAAGCCGATCGCACTGTCGCGTGCAGCGGCAAACACCGCGCCCATTACGGCCACGCCGATTGTGGCGCCGGCCATCCGGGCGACGTTGATGAGCGCGGCAGCGGTTCCTGAACGGGCGGCAGATACCGCGCCGACAGCGGCAGCGAGGAGCGGCCCGGTAGCCAGCCCCATTCCTAGCCCAGTCAGAATCAAGCCTGTTTCATCCGCCACGATCGATTTCCGGCCAGCGCTCACACTCAGGATAAGGAGCCCGAACCCGATCAAAGCCACGCCGCCGCTGGTCATCGAATGCACCCCGAATTTGCGGCTGAGCGTACCAGAGAAGGGCGAGACAAGAACGAATACGAGGGCCATCGGCATGAGGGCAAGGCCTACCCCCAGGGGATCAAGGATACCGCTGCTCTGCCACGTCAATGGCAACAGAAACAATACGCCATACATCCCGAAGGTCATCCCCGCCGTTGCCGTCACGGCGCCGAGAAACCCGCGCGCTCGGAACATGGCCAGCGGGACCAGGGCTGCAGCGCCCCTTTGCGACTCGACCGCGATGAACAGCAGGAGAGACGGTATGGCGACTGCCAGAGCAATAAGAGCCGTGAGGGTCGCAGCGTTCATCTCGATGGCGGCGAGGGCTAAACCGCCGAGCGCAAGCGCACCCAGGATTTGGCCCGGCGCGTCGAAATGACGCTCCTGCCGGGCGGACGATTCCGGAATGGCTGGCAGGGCTAAGGCAAAAGCGGCGAGCCCCAGCGGCACGACGACGAGAAAGATGCTGCGCCATCCGAACTGCCCGATCAACAAGCCGCCGAGAGTGGGACCAATCGCCAGCGCCAAGCCGTTGCAGCCCGCCCATATGCCGAGAACCCGACCGCGTTCGACGTGATCGGGCCAGACAACGCGAATGATGGCCAACGAGGCGGGCAACAGCAGGGCCGCTCCCAGCCCCGCGAGTGCGCGGCCGCCGATCAGCAGCGAGACGGTCGGGGCAAACGCGCAGAGTAGCGATGCCGCCGTAAAGACCGCGGCGCCCACCATGAAGATGATGCGCCGGCCGAGGAGATCGGCCAGGAGTCCGCCGGTCAACAGCAAGGCGGCGTAGACCAGATTGTAGCCGTCCACGACCCATTGAAGCGCAGCGACGCCAGCCGTGAAATAAACACCGATCGGGTGAACGGCCAAGTTAACGACGGAAGTGTCGACCTGGGCTATGAGCACGGCCATGCAGAGCGTGACGAGGGTCAGCCGGCGGCGATCGGCAATCCCCTGGGCGGGATTGTCGGCTCCCGCCGAAACGCTGGGCTGAAGGCGGTCGTGATCGCGCATGGGTGTGGCTCCTGCATCTTGTCGAGTGCCTATTGTCGGTCGATTTATGCACCCGATGCTTCGACACGAATCGAAATGTGCAAGCCCATTCTGCGACTATAATTTTCCGGATCCTATAGGAGACCCAGTGTGCACCTCCTGCCCAATTACGTGTCCTCCAGCGCCTTCCTGATCGCGGATCCGGCAAGAGCGGCGATGCTGATCGCCTTGGTCGACGGACGTGCGCTACCGGCTGGTGAGTTGGCCTATGCGGCGGGTGTCACCGCGCAAACTGCGAGTTCTCATCTCGCCAAACTCCTCGCGGGCGGATTGCTGGCGGTTGAGACGGAGGGGCGCCATCGCTACTACCGTCTCGCCGGTTCCCATGTCGCTCTGGCCCTCGAGCATCTCGCAGCGCTCAAGCCATTGGCGGCGGTCAGGCGCAAACCGCTCAGCCGCGAAGGATTAGACCTGCGCTTTGCCCGCCGCTGCTACGATCACCTTGCCGGGCAGCTCGGTGTGGCTGTGGCACAGGGCCTGCAAGAACGGGGATTCATTGTGCCGGCAGCAGATAAACAGCTCGTGGTAACGCCGTCTGGTATG
>JAJZRT010000613.1 GCA_021802595.1 Pseudomonadota bacterium | reverse complement strand
GGATCGGTTTTCGGCGCCAGCACCGAGACGACGGCGGCGATCAAGGAGGTTTCCGCTTCCGCCGAAGTGATCGCGCACGCGACCGACAACAACCTGCAGACGGCGCGCAATTCGCTGGTGGAGATGGGCCAGATCGTGCAGGAGGTCGAAATCGTCAGCAACCGCCTGGAAACCTTCAACGTCACCGTGACCGATTTGGGCAAACGCTCCGACAGCATTCGCGAAATCGCCACCATGATCAAGGAGATTGCCGATCAGACCAATCTCTTGGCGCTCAACGCCGCCATCGAAGCGGCGCGCGCCGGCGAACAGGGCCGCGGTTTTGCCGTGGTCGCCGACGAAGTGCGCAAGCTGGCCGGGAGAGTCACCCTGGCGACGCAGGAGATCTCCGAAAACATCGGCAACATGACGAGTCTGGTCGAGAAAACCCAGTCCGAGAACAGCCAGATCAACCGCCGTATCCATCAGACCAGCGACATTGTGAAGAACTCCACGGCGGAGTTTCAGAAAATGGTGTCTGATTTCGAGACCACCAGCGACCAACTGGCGCACATCGCCACCGCCATGGATCAATTGAATGCCACCAACGGCAGTGTGCACGAGGCGGTCATCCAACTGCATCAACTTTCCTCCGAGGTTTCGGGCAGCATGAGTTCTTCGGAAAAGTCCACCATCGTGCTCGCCGAAGCGACAGAAAGCGTCCAGGAGCTCGTTTCCCGCTTCAAGATCGGGCGCGGCGCCTTCGACTTCAACGTCGAGCGTGCCCGTGAATTCCGTGATGACATTCAGGTGAAGCTTAACGAGCTGAAGAACAGCGGCACCAATATCTGGGACCAGAACTACCGTCCTCTGCCGGGCACCAATCCGCAAAAATTCGAGGTGAGTTACCTGCACGCCTTCGAACAGCAACTGCAACCCATTCTCGAGGGATGTCTGGCCAAACTTCAAGGCGGGATCTTTGCGCTCATCGTCGACACGCAGGGCTACGGAGCCATCCATAATCTGAAGGTCTCGAAGCCGCTCACCGGCAACTACGATGTTGACCTGATCGGCAATCGCACCAAGCGTATCTGGACCGACCCGACCGGGTCGCGCGCCGGCAGAAACAAGCAGCCGCTGCTGCTGCAGACCTACGCGAGGGATACCGGCGAAATACTGTCGGAGATCAACCTGCCGATCATGATCGACAACAAAATTTGGGGCAACGTCCGTGTCGGCGTCGATAGTTCCGTGCTGTTGAATTCCTGATGATCGCCAACGGCCAAAGTTCAGCCGCCGAACGCGGGATCTTTGGTGCGGACAGTCGCTTGCCGATCTCTGGTCAAGGAAAGGGTTTTTCTTTGCCCACGCCGAGTTTTCGCAGGTATAATTTCGCGCTCGTTTGCAACAACCGGCCAGGTAGCTCAGTTGGTAGAGCAGCGGATTGAAAATCCGCGTGTCGATGGTTCGATTCCGTCCCTGGCCACCAAGAAATAGACATTCAATAACAGTATGTTAGTGAGTGTCTACCCAACGCCAGGGCCCACCAGGGCCCTTGTTTTTGGGCGTTTCTGACACAGGTTCTGGCAATCGTGTTCGGCAACCCCTGCGGACACCTGCGGAACACTGCGGATGACGGCGTTTTAGAACGCCTCAGGTGACTAAACGGACGGTTCTACACGCAACTCCATTTGAAGGAGTTGATGTGATGAAATCCTGTTCCCCTGTTACCCCCGCTCCAGCGGTCCCCCCTCGTTTCCTCCCCCGTATAGGCAATACCCCATCGCGCGTCTCGCGTCAGGAGGTGCGCCATGGCTAAGCCTTATAAGGAAGGAAAGGGCTGGTCCGTGCGTTTGCGCGTCCGCAGCCAGGACGTCTATCTCTCCGGCCTGGCGACCGCTGCCGCAGCCACGAAGGAAGCCGCTCGACAGCGGCAGCATATCGAAGACCAGGGCAAGCCCGCGCGTCAAGGACCCGAGCGCACCAGTGTCGCCGTGGCCCTGCAGGATTACGCGCGCGAACGGCTGCCCTTTCTAAAGGGCGCAGCGCAAGAGGCGCGCCGCATCAATCGCTACCTGCGCGCCGCCGGCCAAGACATCGCAGAACTCACCCCGGTGGGGCCCCGCCCTGACATCGAGTCGGGCCCGGCAACGAAAAAGCCTGGCAAGGCCAACCTGCCCAAGAAAAATTCCGTGCACTGGCAAGTTCGCTGGGTCCCCGCCGGGCCTCAACGCGTTATTCCACAAGGACTCGCGGGCCACCGCGCTTCACTCGCTCACCGCACGAGCCGCAGCGATACCCTGCGGGCGCGTCTTGCATGCACCCCGATGGCTAGGGTGACGGCACTTCAGGTCCAGGAGCTCATGCAGTCCTTGCAAACAGACGGTTGCGCAGCCTCGACAGTCCATCTTGAACGAGCGACGCTGCGCGCACTTTTTTACTACGCCACCGAAGTTTGGTGCTGGTCCACGCCAGTGCGCAACCCCGCCAGCGGCATCAAGATGCCGGTCATCGACAACCAGCGCAATCGCGTTTTTAGCGATACTGAATGGGGTCGCCTGGAAGCGGCGCTCGAGGAGTGCCAGAATGAGCTCATCGCGCCAGGGCTGACACTCCTGCGTGAGACCGCCATGCGGGCCTCGGAGGCGCTCACGACGGCAACTTGGGGATGCGTCGATTGGGAACAGAAAACGCTCCACCTGGCCACGGCCAAGGCCGGCTCGCGCGACGTTCCCTTGTCGCCATTGGCGATAAAAACGCTCGAGGCGATGCCGCGTGGCGAAGCGCATGAGCCCATCCTCGGCATGACCTATGAAGCACTGAAAGCCGCCTGGCTGAGGGCTTGTGCGCGAGCCGGACTCGAGGATGCGCATCTCCACGATTTGCGTCACACAGCCGCGACGCGCTTCGCGCTGGGGCCTGGACAAGGCAATCTATTTTTGGTCATGGCTTTCACGGGACATAAGACGGCGTCCCAGGTGATGAGATATGTCAATGTGAAAGTCGGCGACGTTGTGCGCGCGATGCACGGACCAGCAGAAAAGCTCGAGACCCCCGCCGAGACGCCCCTGACAGCGGCAACCGACGACGTCGCCGACGCCGGCGCCGACGAGGTCACGGGCGTTGCGATTTCACCGCTTCCGTCAAACGTCGTACAGGGAGTTTTTGGGAAGAGGAGAGCCGCATGAGCTCAAAACTGCGTTTGGCCATGCAGCAGTATATTTTTGGGGAGTTGTCGATATTTCCGTGGCATTGGGAACTCGTCGAAGACAGCGGCGATACGCCGTTTTTTGAGTTGATGACGGATGTGATTGCCGGGTTCGCTGGAAACACGGGGATTTATAGTTTTGGTGCCGTGCTGTCGCCGACGGCCCGTGCCATTGCGCTGCTAAACCCCCAGCTGCTTTCTGAAATGGGGGAGGTCGGTCGGTCGATGGCCGAAGCGCAAGAGCGACTGCAGGGTATCCGCTTTGGGCTCGAAAAATTGCACCGCTCCCTGCCTGCCGGCGAGTCCGCAGAGGACGTCGCGGCGCTTCTCACGAAATTGAAAACAGTGATGTCGCTGCTGCAGTGAAACCAGAAATATTTTGATGAGATGTGCGGCGCGATAATGTAAGCCGATTCTGGCCCGTGCTGGCATGGGCCAGAATTTTCTGTA
>JAJZRT010000612.1 GCA_021802595.1 Pseudomonadota bacterium | reverse complement strand
CCCGGGTTTTGAGCAATTCCTGCCCCTCATCGTCATCTTCGTCCTGTTCTGGTTCATGCTGATCCGCCCGCAGATGAAGCGCGCCAAGGAACAGAAGAAGATGCTGACCGAACTGGCCAAGGGCGACGAGGTCGTCACCGCCAGCGGCCAGGTCGGCAAGGTCGCCAAGATCGGCGAGCAGTACGTATCGCTGGAAATCGCCGACGGCGTCATCACCCACGTGCAGAAGCAGTCGGTGCAGACGCTGCTGCCCAAGGGCACGATCAAGGGCCTGTAAGGTACCGACGCGAGCAGCCGGCCTCGCCGTGCTGCTCCTTCCACCCCTCTCACCGCTTCCGGCTAAAAAATGAACCGCTTCCCGCTCTGGAAATATGTGCTCATCGGCATCACGCTGGTGATCGCCTTCCTTTACACCCTGCCCAATTTTTTTGGCGAAGTGCCTGCGGTGCAGATTTCCCCCGTGCGCACCACCGAAAAGGTCGATGCCGCCCTGCTGGGCCAGGTGGAATCCTCGCTGAAAGCGGCCAGCCTGGGCTATCAGGGCGTGGAACTGGCAGGGAACAGCATCAAGGTGCGCCTGGCCAGCACCGACCTGCAGATCAAGGCCAAGGACGTGCTGCAGAACAGCCTGGGTGACCGCTATACCGTCGCGCTCAACCTGGTGTCGGCCTCGCCGGCCTGGCTGTCGTCGATCCATGCGCTGCCGATGTATCTCGGCCTGGACTTGCGCGGCGGGGTGCACTTCCTGCTCGAGGTCGACATGAAGGCCGCGCTGGAAAAGGCGGCCATCCGTTACCAGAACGATTTCCGTACCGAACTGCGCGGCGACAAGATCCGCTACGGCGCCATCACCCGCGCAGGCGACGCCGTCACCGTCCATTTCGCGCTCCGCGACCAGCGTGACGCCGCCCTCAACAAGCTGGAAGCCGCGTACACCGACCTCGCGTTCACCTCCGAGGATCTGGCCGACGGCTTTACCCTCACTGCACGCCTGAAACCCGCGGCCGTCACCCGCGAGCAGGAAAAGGCCCTGCAGCAGAACATCACCACGCTCCGGAACCGCGTCAACGAGCTCGGCGTGGCCGAACCGGTGATCCAGCAGCAGGGCGCCAGCCGCGTCGTGGTGCAGTTGCCCGGCGTGCAGGACACCGCCAAGGCGAAGGACATCCTCGGGCGCACCGCCACGCTCGAAATCCGCATGGTCGACGAGCAGGCCGACCCGACGGCCGTCCAGCAGGGCCAGACCCCGTTCGGCGACGACATCGTGGCCAGCCGCGAGGGCGGCAAGATTGCGGTGAAGAAGGACGTGGTGCTGACCGGCGACTCGATCACCGACGCCTCGCCCGGTTTTGACAGCACCAGCGGCCAGGCCGCGGTGCACATCAACCTGGACAGCAAGGGCGCACGCATCTTCAAGGACGTCACGCGCGAGAACGTCGGCAAGCGCATGGCCATCCTGCTCATCGAGAAGAATGTCGCCGAAGCCATCACCTCGCCGGTGATCCGCGAGGAAATCGGCGGCGGCCGGGTGCAGATCACCGGCATGGAATCCGCCCAGGAGGCCTCCGACGTCGCGCTGCTGCTGCGCGCCGGCGCGCTGGCAGCCCCGATGCAGATCGTGGAGGAACGCACCGTCGGACCCAGCATGGGCGCGGAAAACATCCGCAAGGGCTTCCACTCCAACCTGTGGGGCTTCCTCGCCGTCTCGCTGTTCATGGCGATTTACTACCGCGTGTTCGGACTGTTCTCGGCGATTGCGCTCGCCATCAACGGCTTCTTCCTGATCGCGCTGCTGTCGATGCTGCAGGCCACGCTCACCCTCCCCGGCATGGCGGCCATCGCGCTCACCCTCGGCATGGCGATCGACGCCAACGTGCTGATCAACGAACGGATCCGCGAAGAACTGCGCAACGGCGCCACGCCGCAGGCGGCGATCCACGCCGGCTACGAACGCGCCTGGGCCACCATTCTCGACTCCAACCTCACCACGCTGATCGCCGGCATCGCCCTGTTCTGGCTGGGCTCCGGCCCGGTGCGCGGCTTCGCGGTGGTGCTGTGTCTGGGCATCCTCACCTCCATGTTCAGCGCCGTCACCGTGTCGCGCGCCATGGTCAACCTCACCTATGGCCGCCAGTCACGGTTGGCCAAGGTTTCGATCTAAGGGTCAGGTCATGCTGGAATTTTTCCCGTTCAAGAAGAACATCCCCTTCATGAGTTGGGGGAAGGTGACGACGGCGATTTCGCTGCTGACCTTCCTCTTTGCGATCTGGGCGCTGTGGGACAAGGGCCTGAACCTGGGCGTCGATTTCACCGGCGGTACGGTGATGGAAGTGCACACCAGCCAGCCCGCCGACCTGCAGTCCATGCGGACGGTACTGGAAAAATCCGGCCTGACGGAAGTGTCGGTGCAGAACTTCGGCACCAGCCAGGATGTCCTGATCCGCCTGCCCAACAAGGGCGAGGCCAACGCCGCAGAAACCAGCAACCGCGTGATGACCGCGCTGACCGCCACCAATCCCGGTCTCGAACTGAAGCGCGTCGACTTCGTCGGACCGCAGGTGGGCAAGGAACTCTACGACAACGGCGCGCTGGCGCTGCTGGTGGTCGCCTTCGGCATCATGGCCTACCTGGCGATCCGTTTCGAATGGCGCTTCGCGCTGGCGGGGATGCTCGCCAACATGCACGACATCGTCATCATCCTCGGCGTGTTCGCGTTCTTCCAGTGGGAGTTCACCCTCACCGTGCTGGCCGGCGTGCTGGCGATCCTGGGCTACTCGGTCAACGAGTCGGTGGTGGTGTTCGACCGGATCCGCGAAAACATCCGCAAGATGCGCGGCGCGACCATCCCCGACATCATCGACGACGCCATCACCCGCACCATGAGCCGCACCATCATCACCCACGGCTCGACGCAGATCATGGTGCTGTCGATGCTGTTCTTCGGTGGCGAGGCACTGCACAACTTCGCGCTCGCGCTCACCATCGGCATCATGTTCGGCATCTACTCGTCGGTGCTGGTCGCCTCGCCGCTGCTGCTGATGTTCGGCGTCAAGCGCGAGCACTTCATCAAGCCGGTGGAGAAGAAGGAAGAAGCAGTGGTGTGAGCAGTGAACAGGAAGCGGTGAGCGGTTAACCCCCTCCCCGCTCCCTGCTTACTATTCACCGCTAACTGCTCACCGCTCACCCCCCATGCTCGATAATTTCATCACCTGGATCCTCGCCACCGTTCACAGCTGGGGCTACACCGGCATCTTCATCCTGATGGCGCTGGAATCCACCGTATTGCCGATTCCGAGCGAACTGGTGCTGATTCCTGCAGGCTATCTTGCGCACCAGGGGCACATGAATTTCGGCCTGATCGTGCTGACGTCCACCGTCGGCTGTCTGGCCGGCGCCTCGCTCAATTATGTGGTGGCGCTATGGGTGGGGCGGCCCTTTCTCGAACGCTGGGGCCGCTACTTCTTCGTGCGGCCCGCACTGCTGCACAAGACCGACGCGTTTTTCGCCAGGCATGGCGCGGTATCCACCTTCACCGGCCGCCTCATCCCCGGCATCCGCCACCTGATTTCCATCCCCGCCGGACTCGCCCGCATGAACCCCGGCTCCTTCGCGCTCTACACCTGCCTGGGTGCAGGGCTGTGGTC
>JAJZRT010000611.1 GCA_021802595.1 Pseudomonadota bacterium | reverse complement strand
CCGATCTGGGACTGGCTGTCTGTTTCGGGCGGCCGCATCCCGAATCCCTTCTTCAGCACCGATCTGGTGTGGAGCGACAACCTCAATTTCGACGGCCTCGCGGCCACGTTCACGCCATGGGCGCGCAGCGACCGCAGCGGCAAGCCGTTCTTCACGCTGGGCGCCTTCCCGCTGCAGGAAGTGGAAACATCAACCGTCAACCTGGCGAGGGATAAATGGCTGCTCGCCGCGCAGGCCGGCCTGGACTGGAAGATGGATGGCGATACGCGCTGGCGTTTTGGCCTGGCTTATTACGATTACCGGAACATCGCCGCCGTCTACGATCCACTTGCCGTCGGCTCGCAATACAACTATGCCGGTTCCGTGCTGACGGCACGCCAGAAGGGCAACACGCGATTCCTCGTGGCGCCCTATTCATCGGATTACCCGAACCTGTATGGCCTGGCGGCCGACTACTCGCTGGTCAACCTGACCGCCACGCTGGACCTGGCGCACTTCGATCCCATCCACGTGATCCTGGACGGCGACGTGGTGAAAAACATCGGCTACGACAAGGCCCGGGTCGACAGCCTGCTGGGGACGCCGCAGGCAGCCCGCACGCTGGGCTGGCAGACCAAGGTCACGGTGGGCTGGCCGGCGATGCACAACCGGGGCGACTGGCAGGCCTTCCTCGGCTACCGGCATCTGGAACGCGATGCGGTGCTGGATGCTTTCGCCGATTCCGATTTCCGCCTGGGCGGCACCAACAGCAAGGGCTTCTTCATCGGAGGTTCGTACGGCGTGGACCGCAATACCTGGCTGACGGCCAGGTGGCTGTCGGCCGATGCGATCGACGGCCTGCCGTTCGCCGTCGACGTGCTGCAGGTGGATTTCAATGCGAAGTTCTGAGTGGCTGCTGGCGCTGCTGCTGGTCAGCGGAACGGCCTTGGCGTTCGACATGGAGCGCGACGACTGGCTGCTGCCGGAGCCCAAACCGGTGGCGCCCGAGGCGCGGCCGCGTTACGACCCGCTCGTGTTCGCGCGTATCAAGGGTACGGGCAATGACCGCGATCCGGTCTATGCCGAAGGCCCGCAAAGCGAACTGATCGCTGCCGCTGCCCGCAACGACCTCAAGCAGGTGGACGTGCTGCTGAAACGCGGCGTCAACCCCAATGCACGGGCCGACGAGTGGGGCGACAACGCGCTCATGCATGCGGTGCTGCACGGTAATTTCGAGATGGCGCGTGCGCTGCTGGACGCGGGCGCCGACCCCGATCTGAAGGGGCAGGGGTTCACGCCGCTGGGCATGGCCGCGCTGCGCGGGTACACCCGGATCGTCCAGGCATTGCTCAAGGCCGGCGCCGACGTCGACCGCAAAAGCAGCGATGGCAACACGCCCATCATCGCGGCCACCCTGATGCATCGGACGGGCGTGGTGCGCGCGCTGCTGGCGTACCACCCCGACATGACGATCTGGAATCGGGAAGGGCGCGTGAGCCTGGGGATCGCGGTGCAGGAGGGCTACATGGATATCGTGACCATGATGCTGGAAGCCGGTGTAGATCCCAATCTCATGGACCGCAACGGCAACCGGCCGCTGTTCTGGGCAGGCGCCCATCACGACATCGCCGCCATGCTGGGCGCGCGTGGCGGCTCCTCGTTCTGAGGGACGCGTCCCCGGGCCTGTCTTTCCTCGTTAGGAACCATTCTATGAAGCACACACATCGAATCACGGATCCTGCGAGCCCCGGCACGCTGCCGCCCCGGCTCGCTGCATTGTCGCTGGCGCTCCTGGTGTGCATGGCCGTCGTGGCCCCGCACGCCGAGGCGTCCGACAGGAAGGCCAGCCGCGAACGCGAGGCCTTGCGGCGGGTACAGCAGCAGCTGTCCCAGGCCCAGGGTGACCTAGCAGCCGCGGAGCAGGAAAAGGCCAAACTGGCGGCGGACCTGGAGAAGGCCCAGGCGTCGTCGAAGGCCGAGGCCGGCAGGGTGGCCAGCCTGCAACACGGGCTTGGAACCCGCAAACAGCAGCTCACGGCCGTGACCAGCGAGCTGGCCCAGGTCAAGGACACATTGGCCACCACGGCGCAGCAACTGGCCGAAACCCGGAAGACCCTCGCCGAAACCACCCAGGCCCTGCAGCAGTCCGAGGCGGAGAAACGCAATCTGGAAGCCGTCAAGGCGAGCAACGAGCGCGACATCGCTTCCTGCGAGCGCAAGAACCTGGCGCTCTACGAGGTGGGCCGGTCGTTGATGGACCGCTTCGAGCACAAGACCTGCGGCGAGGTACTGGCCGACAAGGAACCCTTTACCGGCATCAGGAAGGTGGAAACGGAAAACCTGATGGAGGAATACCGGGACAAGCTGGATGACCAGAAACTGATCAGGCCGCCGGGCGGCTGAATCCGGGGCCAGGCCGCCTGGCCTGTCCAAACACACGGAGCGATAAATGATTCGGGGCATCCTTGAGGGATGCCCCGAATCATTTTCAGGCTCAGTGCCCGGGCGGTCCCGGGCCCGTCTACCGGGCTCAGTCGTCCTTGACGCGGCCGGCAATCGTCAGGTAACCCACAGCGGCGCTGAACTTGCCGTTGTAGTTGGCCGACTCGAGCGGATCGAGAACGGCTTTCACCTTGTCATGCAGCGGTGATTCCCAGTCGCCCGGATGCTGGAAGTTGCTCATGATGTAGCTGAAGCCGTTGACGTCGTCGACGGCATGCAGACCGGTCGATTCGGCGCCGGCCGGGCACGACAGGATGCGGCTCAGCTGCTTGGTGTCGACGTTGTAGGCCCACAGGAAGTTGTTGACGTGGCGGCCGCTGTCCTCGCCGATGAAGAGGGTGCGCATCGCTTCCGAGAACTTCAGGTTGTCCGGGTTGGCGATCTTGTCGGCGTGGGACAGGTTGCCCAGCGCATCCGGGGTCGCGAGGTCCTCGCCGAGCAGCAGCGGGGAGCCGCTGACGGGGACCCATTGGCTGTGAATGCGGGCACCGGTGTCGTCGGACTGGCCGCCATCGAGCTTCCACGCGTAGACCATGCCGGCCTGCGGACCCTGGATCGAGATGCCGCCGGAGCCGTTCGTCATGGCCGCCTGAACGTAGCTGATCGCGGAGTAGGCGATCTTGTCGCGGGCGTTGACCGTCGTGCCTTCCATCTTGGTGAAGCCGAGGCTGCCGCCCTTGTAGGCGGCGTAGCGGTGGGTTTCGAGGAAGGCGGCGGCCTTTTCCTGGCCGGCGACGAACTTGACCCACTGGGTTTTGCCGCCGAACGGGATTTTCGTGTAGGCGGGGTCGGACGGATCGCTGGTCTTGACGTCGACGATGTCGGCGGCGGTCTGGGTGTCGGCCAGCGCCTTGATTTCGTCGCTGGTGGCGTGCCCAAGACGGATCCATTCGATATCGGCCGAGCCGCCGTTCGCTGCGGTCTTCTGCAGCCACTTCGCCACGTACAGCGTGCCGGCGGAGAGGTCGCGGGCGCGGTCGGCGATGAACATGAAGAGGCCGCCGTTGGTCGCGTCGTCGCCCATCAGGACGGTACGCTCGTCGGGCATCACTTCCACCAGTTCGTGCGAAATGCGGCCCATGCAGTAGTGCTTCTTGATGCTGCCGGTGCCGTTCGGGTGGACGGTCACTTCCGGCAGGTGGCCGTAGTGGTAGGGGTTGGCTGCGTT
>JAJZRT010000610.1 GCA_021802595.1 Pseudomonadota bacterium | reverse complement strand
ACCGCTGTCTGACCCACGACTTGTGGGTGGGCCTCAACGCCCACATTTACGATTATCTGGACAACGTCACGCTGGCTTCCCTGGTGGCCAAGCAGGACGAGTGCAAGGAAAAGGTGCTGCAGGACCGCCGCGCATCGAAGATGACGCTGGCCGTTTGAAGGATTCAATTAGGGCATGACGATGAAAACCATTTATTTCGATTACTCCGCCACCACCCCGGTCGATCCGCGCGTCGCCGAGAAGATGATCCCGTATCTGACCGAGCACTTCGGCAATCCGGCATCGCGTTCGCATCCATTTGGCTGGGAAGCCGAGGCGGCGGTGGAAGAGGCGCGCGGCCACATCGCCGCGCTGGTCGGCGCCGACCCCAAGGAGATCGTGTTCACCTCGGGCGCCACCGAATCGAACAATCTCGCCATCAAGGGTGCGGGCCATTTCTATTCCGCCACCAAGGGCAAGCACATCATCACCGTGCGCACCGAGCACAAGGCGGTGCTCGATACCGTGCGCGAAATGGAGCGCCAGGGTTTCGAGGCCACCTATCTGAACGTGAAGGAAAACGGCCTGCTTGATCTGGACGAATTCCGCGCCGCGATCCGCCCCGACACCGTGCTGGCCTCGGTGATGGCGGTCAACAACGAAATCGGTGTGATCCAGGACCTTGATGCGATCGGCAAGATCTGCCGCGAGAAGGGCGTGATCTTCCACGTCGACGCGGCTCAGGCCACCGGCAAGATGCCGATCGACCTCACCAAATTGCCGGTCGACCTGATGTCGTTCTCGGCCCACAAGACCTATGGGCCCAAGGGCATCGGCGCGCTGTACGTACGCCGCAAGCCGCGTATCCGCCTGGAAGCGCAGATGCACGGCGGCGGCCACGAACGCGGCATGCGTTCGGGCACGCTGGCGACCCACCAGATCGTCGGCATGGGCGAGGCCTTCCGCATCGCCCGTGAGGAAATGGCGACCGAGAACGAGCGCATCCGCATGCTGCGCGACCGCCTCTACACGGGCCTGAAGAACATCGAGGAAGTGCATCTGAACGGCGACATGGACCAGCGCGTGCCGCACAACCTCAACGTCAGCTTCAACTTCGTCGAGGGCGAATCGCTGATCATGGCGATCAAGGATCTGGCGGTATCCAGCGGTTCGGCCTGTACCTCGGCCAGCCTGGAGCCGTCCTACGTGCTGCGCGCCCTGGGCCGCAGCGACGAACTCGCGCACAGCTCGATCCGTTTCTCGATCGGCCGTTTCACCACCGAGGAAGAAGTCGACTATGCCATCAAGCTGCTGCACGAGAAGATCGGCAAGCTGCGTGAACTATCGCCCCTGTGGGAGATGTTCAAGGAAGGCATCGACCTGAATACCGTGCAGTGGGCTGCACATTGATTAATCGGATGCAGCCGGTGGCTGCATAGGCATTTGAAGTAAAGGAGAACACCATGTCCTACAGCGATAAAGTACTCGACCACTACGAAAACCCCCGCAACGTCGGCTCCTTCACCAAGGACGACGAAGGCGTCGGCACCGGCATGGTCGGCGCGCCCGCCTGCGGCGACGTGATGAAGCTGCAGATCAAGGTCGGCAAGGACGGCGTGATCGAGGATGCCAAGTTCAAGACCTACGGCTGCGGCTCGGCGATCGCATCGAGCTCGCTGGTGACCGAATGGGTCAAGGGCAAGACCCTCGACCAGGCCATGGAAATCAAGAACACGGCGATTGCCGAGGAACTCGCGCTGCCGCCGGTGAAGATCCACTGCTCGATCCTGGCCGAAGACGCGATCAAGGCCGCGGTCGCCGACTACAAGCAGAAAAAGGGTCTGGAGTAAGCCATGGCGGTGACATTGTCCGAGCGCGCAGCGCAGCACGTCACCAACTTCCTCGCCAAACGCGGCAAGGGGGTCGGCATCCGTCTCGGCGTTCGTACCACCGGCTGCTCCGGCATGGCCTACAAGCTGGAGTTCGCCGACGAAGTGCCGGAAGGCGACGAGGTGTTCACCAGCCATGGCGTGACCGTGTTCGTCGACCCGAAGAGCCTGGCCTACATCGATGGAACCGAACTCGACTACGCCCGCGAAGGGTTGAACGAAGGCTTCAAGTTCAACAACCCGAACGTGAAGAACGAGTGCGGTTGCGGCGAGTCGTTCAACGTTTGACGGCAGGGGCCAGGAATTAGGGACTAGGGTAGGTGCGGCCCAAACCGCACCTATAAGAAGCGCGAAGCACCCGGCCCCCTGAATCCTAGCTCCTTCCCCTAGCGCCTGACCATGGATTTCACCCAGACCCATTTCGAACTGTTCGGCCTGCCGGCGACGTATGCGCTGGATCGGGCGAAACTCGACACGGCCTACCGCGAACTGCAGAACACGGTCCATCCCGACCGCTTCGCGGCGCAGCCGGATGCCGAGCAACGGGTGGCGATGCAGTGGGCAACACAGGTGAACGAGGCCTACCAGACGCTCAAACACCCGGTCAATCGAGGCGTCTACCTGCTGAAGCTGCAGGGCATCGATGCGCTCGATGCCAGCAACACCAAGATGGCGCCGGCCTTCCTGATGCAGCAGATGGAATGGCGCGAGGCCATCGATGAGGCGCGTACCGGCAAGCGCGTGGACGCGCTGGATGCCTTGTCCGACGACCTGCGCGCGGCGCATCGCCGCATCGAGGCACGACTGGCCGAACTGATCGACTCGACGCACGATTTTGCCGCGGCTTCCGAGGCGGTGCGCCAACTGCGTTTCATGGACAAACTCATCGCCGAGGTCGGCGACGTATACGAAGAACTCGAAAGTTAAGACATGGCCCTGCTGCAGATTTCCGAACCCGGCATGTCCACCGCTCCGCACCAGCATCGGCTGGCGGTCGGGATCGATCTGGGCACGACCAATTCGCTGGTGGCCACGGTGCGTTCCGGACTCGCCGTGGTGCTCGACGACGAGGCGGGGCATTCGCTGCTGCCTTCGGTCGTGCGTTATCACCCCGGCGGCGCTGTGGAGGTCGGGTATGCCGCCCAGTCTGCGCAGAATCTCGACCCTCACAACACCATCGTGTCGGTGAAGCGCTTCATGGGCCGAGGAATTGTCGATATCGACGACATTGCCAACCTGCCGTATCGCTTCGTCGATGCTCCTGGCATGGTGCAGTTGAAAACCGCAGCCGGTGTGAAGAGCCCGGTCGAAGTGTCGGCCGAGATTCTCAAGGTGCTGCGCCAGCGCGCCGAGGCCGCCATGGGGGGCGAACTCGTCGGTGCGGTCATCACCGTGCCGGCCTACTTCGACGATGCCCAGCGCCAGGCTACCAAGGACGCCGCGCAACTGGCGGGCCTCACCGTGCTGCGCCTCCTGAACGAGCCAACTGCCGCTGCGATCGCCTACGGCCTCGACAACGCGTCCGAAGGCGTCTATGCCGTGTACGACCTCGGCGGCGGCACTTTCGACATCTCGATCCTGAGACTGTCCAGGGGGGTATTCGAGGTGCTGGCCACCCATGGCGATTCGGCGCTCGGGGGCGACGACTTCGACCAGCGCGTGTTCTGCTGGATGCTCGAACAGGGGCGCTTCGCTCCGCTGTCGGCGAGCGACATGCGTCTGCTGCTGACCAAGGCGCGCGATGCCAAGGAAGCGCTGACCGAGCATACCGAGGTGCGCGTCACC
>JAJZRT010000609.1 GCA_021802595.1 Pseudomonadota bacterium | reverse complement strand
TTTCAGGTTCATCAGCATGATGTGGTAGCCGCCGGGTTCGAGCGAGACGGTCTTGCCTTTCGGCAGATCGATCGACTTCACCTCGCGCATGCGCATCACGCCGCCGTCCATGTTCATTTCGTGCACTTCCACCCGCGGCACGACGGTGCTGGAGGCACCGAGCAGGCGCGCATCGGCATCGGACTGGATCTGCATGTAGGCCCCACTGACGGGCTGGCCCGGCATGGTGGCGCGGGCCCAGGCATCGGTCACGCTGATGTTGGCGGCCCAGGCGGCCTGCGCAGCCAGGCCGGCGGCGACGGCGATCATCCATCCATAACGCTTCATCTTCATTTCCCTCATTCTCAAAAACGCATCGTCATGCCCAGTGTCGCGGCCCAGTCTGCGGTCAGCTGCACGCCGTTCACATTCTGGACCAGCGGCAACTGGACCAGCCCGTAAATCTGCGTGTCGCCGCCGAGCGGCACCGCCACGCCAGGTGAAAAATAGACGTATTTTCCGCCGCTGTCAGCCGGTTCGGCATTGAGGCCGCTGTCGTGCCCCCGCCAGAGCAGGTTGATTTGCGCGAGGGCCTGCACCGCACCCAGCGGGTATGCCACCCCCGCATCCACGACGACGCTGTCGCCCGGCCGGTATTCCGCACGCTCGCTGACTGCGTGCTGCCAGCTCATCTGCGCATGCCAGCTCGTTTGCGCGAAATGTCCGGAGACGAAGCCGCCCGCAATCAGATCGGTCGAGCCGGTTCCCGGCTGCAGGGAGCGCTCCGCCAGTTCGCCCGCGGCATTGCGCACATTGATCGAACCCGTGGGCAGCTTGATGCCGCCGATCAGCCCGTGGGAATGGTCATGCATGGACTGTGCGTCGTCCAGCCGGAGGTGCGCCAGCACCCGCACGTCGCCGAGCCGGGTGAAGTTCCAGCTTTCCGGTTCGGGCCCGCCGGCCCCGTTGAACACATGGGCATGGTCGCGCGAGACGCCAGGCACCTGCAGCGCCAGGTTGAGGCTCGGACTGAAGGCATGGCTCAGGCTTGCGACGACGTTGCGGTTGCGCGTGCCGATCTCGTCGTGCTCGCCCGGCTCACCCGCGGCCACGGTCTTGTCCGTACCGGAACGCAACTGGTCCTGATGGATATATTCCATGCGCAGGTCCAGTCGCGTGGCCTCGTCCTGCCACGGCGCCTGCGTATCCCAGTCGGTATTGATCGTGCAGAAAGCCGAGCCGCAGCTGGCCATGGCCGTTGGAGGGAGCGCCAGCAGGGACAGGGCGAGCCAGGTTGGGCGGGCGAGTCGCATCGGTGTTTTCGTTATGGGCCAGGATCGCCGCACGATAACAAATCGCGCCCGCCGGGCCGTGCGGCATATTGCCGCACGCCGCGCGCCCTGGGCGCGCCGGGCCGGGCTGCCCGGATTCGCGACAATTTGTCACATTCTCGTGCGCGGACGACCTCCCTAGACTCGCACCGGTTTCAACCATCACGAGAAGAACATGCCGTTGTCCAGAAAGCCGCTCTCCCTTGCCCTCCCGCTTGCCCTGTCGGCACCGTGGCATCCCGCTGTTGCGCAGGACACGTCAGCGGCAACGCTGCCGGCAACGCCCCTCATGACCGTGGTCGTCGTGGGGTCGGGCCCGGCGGACGTCGACCCCGGCAGCCTGACGCTCGGCGCAGCCGAACTGCTGCCCATGCGTCCGGCGACCAGCGACACGGCCACACTGCTCACGGATGTGCCCGGGGTCAGCGCCTACGGGGCCGGCGGGGTGTCCAGCCTGCCGGCGATCCACGGCCTGGCCGACGATCGCCTGCGCACGAAGGTCGACGGCATGGACCTGATCGCTTCCTGCCCTAACCACATGAACCCGGCGCTCTCCTACATCGATCCCACCCGGGTCGACCGCATCCGGGTCTACGCCGGCATCACGCCCGTCAGCGTCGGCGGCGACAGCATCGGCGGCACCGTCATCGTGGAATCGGCCAAACCGCAATTTGCCGCCGCCGGCGAGGGCCGCCTGACCCAGGGCGAGGTCGGCGCCTTCTATCGCAGCAACGGCAACGCGATGGGCGCCAACGCCACGGTCAGCACGGCGAGCGAGACACTGAGCGTGCGCTATACCGGCTCGACCGTTCAGTCGGACAACTACCAGGCAGGCGACGCCTTCAAGACGACGACCGCCACCGGGCGCATCGGCCATACGCTCCCGCTCGACGAGGTCGGCTCGTCCGCCTACAAGTCGATCAACCAGGCGCTCGACATTGCGCTGCGCAACGAGAACCATCTGTTCGACCTGAAGCTCGGGCACCAGCACATCCCCTACGAGAATTTCCCGAACCAGCGCATGGACATGACCGACAACACCAGCGATCAGGTCAACCTGGGCTACACCGGGCAGTACGCCTGGGGCGTCCTGAAGGCGCGCGTCTATCACGAGCGGACCGAGCATGAAATGGACTTCGGGGACGACAAGCGGTTCTGGTACGGCAGCGCCTCGGGCGGCGCGACGGCGGTCAACGGCACGCCCTGTTCGCCCATCTCGAGCGCCTGCGCTGCAGGCATGCCGATGTATACCGAAGGAAAAACCACCGGCGTGTCGGCCAGTGCCGAGATCCCGCTTTCGAGCCGCGACACGCTGCGCGCCGGTGCCGAATACCAGGCCTATCGGCTGAACGACTGGTGGACGCCTTCCGGCGCCGCCATGTGGCCCGGCACCTTCTGGAACATCAACCATGGCCAGCGCGACCGCGCCGCGCTGTTCGGGGAGTGGGAATCGAAAATCAGCCCGCAGTGGACGAGCCTGCTGGGCCTGCGCCACGAAACGGTCATGATGGATACCGGCGATGTCAGCGGCTACAACACGGCCCCCGCGGCCATGGGAAACCAGTACGCCGACATGACCGCCTTCAACGCCCTCGATCACGCCAGGACCGACCGCAACTGGGACCTGACCGCGCTGGCACGCTATGTCCCGGACGCCACCCAGACCTACGAAATGGGCGTCGCCCGGAAGACCCGCTCGCCCAACCTGTACGAGCGCTACACCTGGTCCACCTGGTCGATGGCCGCGGTCATGAACAACTTCGTCGGCGACGGCAACGGCTATGTGGGCAACCTCAACCTCAAGCCGGAAGTGGCGCACACGCTGGGCTTCGCCGCCGACTGGCACGATGCTGGCCAGAAAATGTGGGGCGTGCGCGTCGCGCCGTACTACACGCATGTCCGCGACTACATCGATGCGACCTGCAATACCGCCAGCTGCCCCGACGGGCAATTCAACGTGCTCAAGTACGTCAACCAGTCGGCCCGCCTATATGGCGTCGACCTCTCCGGCCACGTCCTGGCCGCCCGCACGGCAGCGTATGGCGACTTCATCGTGAGCGGCCTCGTGAATGTCACCCGCGGCGAGAACCGGGATACCGGCGACAACCTGTACAACATCATGCCGCTGAACGCGAAGCTGGCCCTGACGCAAAAACGCGGGCGCCTGACCAATACGCTGGAAGCGCAGTTCGTCGCGGCGAAGACCCGGCTCTCGGATGTCCGCAACGAGATCGCGACCTCGGGCTACGGCCTGGTCAACCTGCGCAGCAGCTACGCGTGGAAGCAGGTCCGCCTGGACGTCGGCATCGACAACCTGTTCGACCGCGGCTATGCGCTGCCTCTGGG
>JAJZRT010000608.1 GCA_021802595.1 Pseudomonadota bacterium | reverse complement strand
GATTTCCTCGACCGACAGCGTCCCGGCCAGGCGCGCCTCAAGCGCGGCTTTTTCCTCATGCAACACGGCCAGGCGCTTGTCGAGTTTCTCCAGCGCCTGCCTGAGTGGCTTGAGCTTGCCGCTGGGCGCCGCGCGCCTGGCAACCACGGGCGCGGGAGCCGGTTTGGCCGGCTCCGCGGCCTTGCCGGCTTCCTTCAGGCTTTCGCGCTGGCGTCTGCTCTCGTCCAGCAGATAACGCTGGTAGTCGTCGAGATCGCCGTCGAACGGATCGACCCCGCCGCGCGTGACCAGCCAGAATTCGTCGCACACCGACCGCAGCAGGGCACGGTCGTGGCTCACCAGCATCACGGTGCCTTCGAACTCGTTGAGGGCCATCGCCAGCGCTTCGCGCGTGGCGAGATCGAGGTGGTTGGTCGGCTCGTCCAGCAGCAACAGATTGGGCCGCTGCCACACGATCATGCATAGCACCAGCCGCGCCTTTTCGCCACCGCTCATGGTGCCGACGGCCTGCTTGACCATGTCGCCGCTGAAATTGAAGGTACCGAGGAAGTTGCGCAGGTCCTGCTCGCGGCTGCTGAACTGGCCGGCGCCGCCGTTGGCCAGGGTGTCGCGGGCGAGGCGGATCATGTGTTCCAGCGGGTTATCCTGCGGGCGCAGGACGTCGAGTTCCTGCTGCGCGAAATAGCCGATGTTGAGGCCCTTGCCCTCGGTGACGCTCCCGGCGACCACCGGCAGGGTGCGCGCGATGGTCTTCACCAGCGTCGATTTGCCCTGGCCGTTGGCGCCGAGGATGCCGATGCGCTGGCCGGCGAACACCGACTTGCTGACGTGCTGCACGATCACCGTCGGCGGCGTTCCGGCAGGCGCATCGGCGGGCGGCGGATAGCCGAAGCTGGCATCGTCGATCGTCAGCATGGGGTTGGGGAGGTTGAGCGGCTCCTTGAACTCGAAGGTGAACTCCGCGCTCGCCAGCATCGGCGCCAGCTTTTCCATGCGATCCAGCGCCTTGACCCGGCTTTGCGCCTGCCTCGCCTTGCTGGCCTTGGCCTTGAAGCGGTTGATGAAGGCCTGAAGGTGGGCGATCTTGTCCTGCTGGCGGGCATACGCTGCCTGCTGCAAAGCCATCTGTTCGGCGCGCATGTCTTCAAACGTGCTGTAGTTGCCGCCGTAGCGGGTGAGCTGGCCGTTTTCGATATGCAGCGTGACGTTGGTCACGGCATCGAGAAATTCACGGTCGTGGCTGATGACGAGCAGGGTGCCGGGGTATTTCTTCAGCCAGGCTTCCAGCCACACCAGCGCATCCAGATCGAGGTGGTTGGTCGGCTCGTCGAGTAGCAGCAGGTCGGACGGACACATGAGCGCGCGGGCCAGTTGGAGGCGCATGCGCCAGCCGCCGGAAAAGCTGTTGACCGGCCGATCCAGCTCGCGTACCTGGAAGCCCAGACCGAGGATCAGCGCCTGCGCGCGCGACTGCGCGTCGTGGGCCCCGGCGTCGTGCAACATCATGTAGGCATGCGCCATGCGCTCGCCGTCGTCGCTCGCTTCGGCGGCGGCCACCTCGGCCTGCGCCGCAGCTAACAGGGTGTCGCCGGCGATGACGAAGTCGGTCGCGGACTCGCTCGTTTCCGGCATGTCCTGCGCCACCTGCGCCATGCGCCACTGCGACGGCATGGAGAAGTCGCCCTTGTCCTCGTGCAGGCTGCCATTGAGCAGCGCAAACAGGCTGGACTTGCCGGCGCCGTTGCGCCCGACGAGGCCGACCTTTTCGCCGGGATTGATCGACACCGAGGCGTTGTCGAGCAGGACCTTGGCGCTGCGCCGCAGGCTGAGATTCTTGAGGATGATCATGCAGAAGATGCGTCGCGCAGGACACGCGTCGCCCAAACCGAAAGCCGGATTCTACCTTGGCGGTCAGGCCGCTCGCTGCATGCCCGTCGGATGTCCGGCGCTTCGACGCGAGATGACGGTTTTCCGTCAGCCGGCGCGCAAGCCGTCACCCGCCACGTCAGGACAAAATCCACAACCACTTGTTTTATAAATGATTTTTTTCATCTCACCAGTGTGCACGGGGATGGCACAGGCATTGCAAGTAATCAGGCAAGCAACCCGACATCAAGGAGTCCATCATGAAACTGCAATTCGGCCAAAACCAACTGGTTCTCGAACTCAGCTCCTCGCCCTTCGCCTGGTTTCACGGTCAGACCGAACGCATGAGCCTCACCAGCCTGTCGCTGCTGTTCGTGCAGTTCTCCCTGTTCGCCCGTCAGCACGCCGTCTGATGCAAGTCGGTCGAGCCACCAGCGTGAGCATCAACCTGTCCCGCTCGCCGCTGGGATTCTTCAGCGGCAGCACCTGCCGCATGTCGATGTTCAGCCTGACCCTGCTGTTCGTCGAATTCCGGGTGCTGCGCCGCACGCCCATGCACTGCGCGTGACGCCCTAGCGGCGAATCTCCAGCACGGCCTCCAGCCCGCCCTGCGGGCGATTGCGTAGCGCCACCTTCAAGCCATTCGTTTCCGCCAGCTGGCGCACGATCGCCAGCCCCAGTCCGGTGCCCCCGGTCGCCTGCGACCGCGACGTCTCCAGCCGATAGAACGGCCTGAACACCTTCTCCAACTGATCATCGGGAATCCCCGCGCCGGCATCGCGCACGATCACCCGCGCCAGCGCGTCCGTACACTCCAGGACCAGTTCGACCGGCGTGCCGCCGCCGTAGCGCTGGGCATTCTGGATCAGGTTCGACACGATCTGCCTCACTGCCAGGCGGCCGGCCTCGACCATGCACGGCGCCGCGCACGGCCACGTCAGGTTCGCGTCGACAGCCATCTCTTCCAGCAGGCCGGCAAGGTCGAAACGCACCCGGTTTTCCGCCTGGGTGGTGCGCGCCAGTTCCAGATAGCCGGTAATCAGCTTGTTCATGTCCGTCAGATCGGCCATGGCGCGGTCGATGCGCGCCGGGCTCGGGGCATCGCGCAGCATTTCCAGGTTGAGCTGCAGGCGCGTCATGGGCGTGCGCAGGTCGTGCGAAATGCCCGCCAGCAGGGTCGTGCGGTTATCCAGCAGCGCACGCACCTCGGCCGCCATGGTATTGAAGCGGCGTGCCAGTTCAGCCAGTTCGGCCGGGCCGGTTTCCGGCAAGGGTTCGGGCAGCTCGCCCGCCCCGACCTGGCTGGCCGCACCCGCCGCGCGCGCCAGCGGCACGGTGATGCGGCGCACCAGAATCAGGGCGGTCAGCAGGCTGAGAAAGGTCCCCAGCGCGACCACCGCGATGGCCGCCAGTGGCGGCTTGACGGCGTAACGGCGCGGGAAGAATCCGACGTGCAACTCATGCCCGCCCAGCGGAATATCCAGCCAGGCGGCCTCCGTCCCGGGGACGCCGCGCAGGACGACATCGTCGCCCACGCGGCGACTCAGTGCGGATTCGATCTGGGTGCGGAAGGCGAAATGCGGCGCTTCCGTCGTCGTGCCGAGGTTCGCCGCGGTCAGGCGCAGCCCGTGGCGGCGGGCCAGTTCGTGTTCGAACGCGACGCGCGTCTGTGGCGGCAGTTCAACCCAGGTCTGCGCCGACAGCACGATCAAACCGGCCAGATCGTCGGCCGAGCGCTCCGCCACCGGCACGATCAGGGTGCGATACACCACCCAGAACGCCGCCGCCTGGA
>JAJZRT010000607.1 GCA_021802595.1 Pseudomonadota bacterium | reverse complement strand
TTTCGCTTATTGAACGGCCTGGCCCTTGAACGCAGGCGCGTCATGCAGGCCGTACGGCTTCTTGATGGACTCTTCGTAATAGAAATCCGGCACGAACTTCTTGTCCTTCCAGGCGTAGAAGGCGTCGTTGCGGCTGATCTCGTTGTATTCGATGACCGTCATCAGGCCGCCCATCGGCTTGTCGCCGTTCATCGTGTGCGAGTCGACGTGGTCGTGCACCATCCAGCGCCCGGGGTTGTCGGCGGTCAGGATCAGGTCGTAGCGCTCGCCCGGGCCGACCATGATGGTGTCCGCCTCGTAAGGCATGGGCAGGGGGCGCCCGTCCTTGAATGCGACCTTGAAGACATGGCCGTGGATGTGGATCGAGTGGGTCAGTTCGCCCGCACCGATCAGGCGAATCCGCACCACGTCGCCCTTGTTGACGCGCAGCGGCTGCGAATCCGGGAAGGCCTTGCCGTTGAGTGTGAAGTAATCGAAGACGTCGCCGGGGACGCCGCCGTAACCGGGCTTGAACGCATACTTCGAGGACCAGTCGGACAGCATCATGATGTAGTCCTTGGTCACCTTCTTCTCGATCGGCGTCGGCCGTTTTGGATCGACGATGAAGGGCCCCCACATGCCGCGCATCGCCACATGTTCGTTGACGTTGACGTGGCAGTGGTACCACATCGTGCCGGACGGCTCGGCGACGAACTTGTAGGTGAAGGTGTCGCCTGGCTTGATCGCCGCCTGGGTCGTGTCTGGCACGCCGTCCATGCGCCAGCTACCCTTCTGCAGCATGCCATGCCAGTGGATCGTGTGTGGCAGGGTGGTGAGATTGTTGACGTTGACCGTGAGCTCGTCGCCCTCCCTGACGTGGATCAGGGGGCCGGGCACCTGGCCGTTGAAGGCGAAGGTATGGAACTGCTGCTTGTCGACGAGAGTGATCTTGGTGTCCTCGATCGTCATGTCGAACGTGCGCTTCTCGGCCCAACCCGGAGTGGGCAGCGCCAGCGCAGAGACGACGAACGCCATGGTTGTGATAGGGGTCGCAACCTTTGACGAAAGACGGCTTCGCAGCATTTTCTTTTCCTTTTCTGGTAGCGGGACAGGGGCGTCTCGGTGAAATTGACTCGTTGATCCGCGTCAATAGCGAGAGGCGTGCCAGAGCCACATCACGTTGATATTTATTGGTTTTATTGCGTATTGGCCACGAACGATCCCGCGCAATCGACCACAATTAACACCTTCGCGAACGTTCACCATGAACACTCAGGTGCCAGCCACCGAACACCGGCGGGAAAGCGGGGCACTACCCGCAGCAATGGCAGCAACCCTGGGGTTGATCAGGATGCCCTGTACGAATCAGTGATCGCACTTGATTGAATTGACGGGCAGGGTTTTCAGGTAGCTCAGTGGCGCTTTGGCTCGGCGAACCGGTCTGGCTTTCGGGTACGGACGCTTGAGTCGGGCAATCGGACTTTACGCAATCTGTTTGCGTCGGCGGTCATGACACTTGCCAAGTCGCTTGTCAGTGAGCCGCTCCAGAAGCAAGAGGCATGAGGCCTCCCGCGTGTCGGGGCAATTCTTGCTGACCCTGCACGCAAGGCGGGGCCAGCAACTTCCCAAATCCCGTCGTCGCGTGTGAGGCGGGAAGGTTGGATGTTCGCAATGAACGTTTTGGTTCGTTGACAGTAAACAGGTTTGGGGAGCAGTGATTTTGCGGGTGTTCTGTAAATGCAATGCAAAATCAATGAAATGTTGAAATGGCACGGGTCTCGCTAAGGGATGGGCGAAGTGCGGGTCCACGGCTCGTCGGCCTTCAGTCGATTCCGTGTTTCGCTGCGCTTGTCTCGTCTCTGCTCAACATTTCTCCGGAGTCAATCATGAAGTCAGTTAAAGCTGCATTTGTTCTTTTCGGCCTTGCGGGCGCTCTGCTTTCTAGCACTGCGCAGTCGGCCCCTGGCAGGGGGTGGGATTTCTACAATATGGGGGCTGGTGATCCCATCTCTGTCGGAACCCAAGCGGTGAGTGCCTCCGGAACCTTGTCAGCCGGAAAAGGCTGGGATTTCATGCAAAACGGCGCCGGCGAGAGGATCCCCGTGTCAAACCGAGTCGGGAGGGCCGACGTGACCGATGCAAGCGCCGGAAAAGGCTGGGATTTTTTCAACATGGGCCTGGGTGAGCATATTCCTGTCCAGGGACGCCATCTCTGAATCCGGCTGACCGCTTGGGAAGCTGGGGCTTCCCGCGGCGCCGTTATCTTGTGCATGGTGAGCTTTTTCAAAGGAGGTCCATCTTGGATCCCAAAGCCTGCAAACCGCTTTTGACAGGGTGCTGGATGGACAGCGCGATCGGGCTCGCATTCCTCCGGCAAGCGTCCTGGTTTGGACGCATCGGCGCGACAAACCTCCTTTTCACGGCTTGCGGCACCTGCGCCGCGCGAAATGATCATGCGCGCTCATGAAACTTTTTCCGGTTCCTTCTGCTGGCGCGCTATCGCTCATCCCTGCAACAAGGGCGGGGATGTTTGCCTGCTCGATTAACAGATGCCTAATTCTGCTCACCTGAAACGGCAGCGGTAGGGTTGGTCGGGGGGCGTGGGCTGGAGGATACGGCCGTATCTGGAGGTTGCCGGTTACCCTCGTCATTGCTCGGTCCGGTCGACTTGCCTACAACGGATGGGACGACAAGCAGCCCGTTTGGACAGAGGATCGACTCCGAAGTATTGCTGCGCCCCTACGGGTCGGAATATGCAAGTAGGTGCCTGAACGACGAATGTAAACGAGGCGGGTTATTTAGAATCTTGGATTCTGAAGGACGCAATTTGTTGTACTCAAAAAGCGCAGCCCTCAAGCTGCGCTTTTTACATGGTGGAGCAGGTCTGCTGCCTAGTGACGCTTGTGGTCTTCCTTCAGCGCCAGGGTGGCGACCTGGACCCGGTTGCGCAGTCCGAGCTTTTCCATGATGTTGCGCAGGTGGTTGCGCACGGTGTTTTCCGACAGGGTCATCTTGTAGGCGATGGCCTTGTTCGAGAGCCCTTCCTTCACGTGGTCGACGATTTCCATCTCGCGCGCGGTCAGCGCGGACAGCGCGTTGTTGTTGAGCTCGCCGCGCGCCATCTTCTGCATGATGTTGAGCGGGAAGCTGCTCTGGCCGTCGCATACGCTGCGGATGGCGGCCAGCACCTGGTCGGGGTCGCTGGATTTGACGACATAGCCGTCCACGCCGGAAGAGATGGCTTCGGAGATCTCTTCGTCGGAATCGGCAATGGTGAGCATGATGACCTTGATGCCGAGGTCACGCAGGTCGGAGACCAGATCGAGGCCGTCGGCATCGGGCAGTGAGCGGTCGAGCAGCGCGGCATCGGCCCGGTTGCCGGCCGCGATCCACGCACGCAGCTCGGCAGCATTCGCCATCTGGGCGGTGAGGCGCAGATCCGGTTCCTGCTGGATATAGCCTGCCACCCCCATGCGCAGGAGCGGGTGGTCGTCGATGAGGATGATGTTCAAGGGGGCAGGCATTGCGTCTCCGGGTAAATACTGCAGCTTGTATTATGTTGGCAGATTGCGCGGCTTGCGTGGTGCGTTCTCGAATAATGCATCATAGACCGGAACGGGAAGCCATTTCAGCACGCGCGCCACCCAGGCCATCTGCCAGGGGATCACCGTGTAGCCGC
>JAJZRT010000606.1 GCA_021802595.1 Pseudomonadota bacterium | reverse complement strand
GGTGCGCGCCGCCGTGTCGGCCAGCACCAGCAGGCTGCCGCCGGCGAGCGCCGCGGCGGGCAGCAGCAGGCGCTGGTCGTTGCCGATGGCGAGCCGCACGAGGTGCGGCACGATCAGGCCGACAAAGCCGATCGATCCGGCGGTGGTCACCGCGCCGGCGGTGGCGAGCGAGGCGACGCCATAGACGACGCGGCGCAAGCTCGGCACGGCCACGCCCAGCGCTAGCGCCTGGTCGGCGCCGCGCGCCAGCAGGTTCAGTTCGCGGGCGAACGGCAGCGCCACGGCAAGCGCCAGCGCGAGTAGCGCGAGCACCGGCGTTGCCGTGCCGGCCTGCGACAGGTCGCCCATCAGCCAGAACAGCATGCCGTGGATCTTCTGCTCCGGCGCAACGGTGAGGATCAGCGCGACGACGGCGCCGCAGCCGGCGGCGACCACCACGCCGGTGAGCAGCAGGCGCGTCTGCGTCCAGCTGCCGTCGCCGTGGGCGAGGCCGAACACCAGCAGCATCGCGCCCAGCGCGCCGACGAAGGCGAAACCGGGCACGGCCAGCCCCGCCAGCCCGAGCAGCATCGCCAGCAACGCGCCGACGCCCGCGCCGCCGGAGATGCCCAGCACGTAGGGATCGGCCAGGGGATTCCTCAGCAGCACCTGCATCAGCGCGCCGGCCAGCGCCAGCAGCCCGCCGACCGCGAAGCCGGCCAGCGCGCGCGGCAGGCGCAGGTCGAGCACGATGGCGCGCGCCGGCGTCTCCCCGCCGGCCAGCGCCGCCAGCACCTCGCCGAAAGGCACGGCGATGCTGCCCGCCGCCAACGCCAGCGCCAGACTCGCCAGGCTCAGCAGCGCGAGCAGGGCAAGGACCAGCAGGGCGCGGCGGCGGGAAGGCATGCTATTTGGGTTGATACCGGATGCCGACGAAGAGCATGCGGCCCGGATTGCGATAGCCCCAGGCGGTTTCGTAATCCTGGTCGAACAGGTTGTCGAGCCGCGCCTCGATCCTCGAATCGCGGTTCAAGCGGTAATGGCCGAAGAGGTTGACCAACTCGTAACGCGGCATGGTTCGGGTTGGCGGCGTGTCGTAACGCTTGCCGACGGCGACGATTTCCGCGCCGGCACCCCAGGCGCCAGGTTCAAAGCTCACGCGCGCCTTCGCCTGTTCCGCCGCGCGACGCGGCAGGCGCTGGCCATTTGCCGCGTTGACCGGTTTCATCAAATCGAGACTGACTTGCGCCGACCAGGCGCCCCACTGGTGGCCGCCGCTGAAGCTGTCGCCCTGGATGCGGGCGCGGTCGACATTGACCGGTGGCCAGCCGGCGATCAGGTTCCGGATGCGGTTGTCGTAATGCGTCCAGCCGAGCCGGGCGCCGGTCGGCCCGAACCAGTCGAGGCCGATCTCGCGGTTTCTCGCGGTTTCGGGCAGCAGGTTCGGGTTGCCGCCGCCGAAACCGGTATTGGGCCAGTAGAGCTGGTTGAACGAGGGCGCCTTGAAGGCCGTGCCCACCGCCGCACGCGCGGTGAGCAACGGATTGATCGCATAGCCATAGGCGAGGCTGCCGGTGGTCTTGGCGCCGAACTGCGAATTGTCGTCGCGGCGCTGCGCGAGCTGCCACGAATGATTTCCGAGCCGCGCCTGCCAGCCGGCGATCCAGGATTGCACCGAGCGCTCCTTGACGGTGTAGTTCGTCGTCGAATCGACTTCCTGCTTCAGATCCTCGTAAGCGATCAGCAGCGTGCCCAGCGGCAGCTTCACGTCGTTCTGCCAGGTCCATTGTTTCTGCTGCGTGGCATGCAGGCTGCGATTGGGCGCGAAATTCTCGCTCCTGTCCTTCGACTCGCCATAACGCAGGGTCGAGGTCCAGACCGACGCCAGGCGGTTCTTCGCGTAGAGCGACCAGACGCCGGTTTCGTCGTCGTTGTAGGCATTCACTGTCGCGCAGCCGAAGGTGCAATCGTACTGGTTGCGGGAATCGCCCTGCAGGAAGGCGGCGCCGAATTCATGACCGGCCGTGGGGGTCACGGCGAACCGGCCGCGCCAGGAGGTGTTTTTGTAGCCGTCGGCATCGCGGTTGGTGCCGGTGGAAAGTTTGGGCAGGGTCGCATCCCAGCCGTTGGTGTCGAAGCGGCTCGCGGCGAGGCTGTAGGAGATCGTGTCCGTACCGCCGGAAACGCCCGCCATGAGTTCGTTCGTGCCGTAGCTACCGACACCGGCATAGGCTTCCGGCGTCAGCGGCCCCTTACCCTGTTTCGTGAAAATCTGCACGACGCCGCCGATCGCGTCCGAGCCATAGAGGCTCGAGGCCGGCCCGCGCAGGATTTCGATGCGTTCGATCTGGGACAGCGGCAGGTTGTGGAACGAGGGCTGGCCGAGCGTGGCCGAACCGAGCGGCATACCATCTACGAGCAAGAGCGTATGCCCGGCATTCGTGCCGCGCGTGAAGAGACTCGTCGCCTTGCCGATGCCGCCATTGGTGGCGATCTGCAAGCCGGGCTGCTGCGCGAGCAGCGCCGGCAGCGTCGTCGCGCCGGCAGCTTCGATCTGCTCGCGCGTAATGACGGTTACGTCGGCAAGCTGCTCGGCGATGCGCGTCGGGATGCGCGTCGCGGTCACGACGACCGTCGCCTCGTCATCGAGGCCGGCAAGGGCGGGTTGAAAGGCGATGGCAAACGCAACGGCGACGGCCGAGTGTGAAAGGCGGATATTCATGTTGGACTCCCTGTGCGGCCAGCGTCCCCGCAGGCCGGTGATGAACACGAATGCACAGGGGATGAGCACGCAGGCAGAGGCGATCCGCCAACGCGCCGCACCCCGCAGCGCATTCAACTGGATCGTCCGTGGCCGGTCTCCGGGCTCGGAAGTCTTGCTGCCTCGCCTTCCCGGGAATGATCCCAGTGGCTGGATGAGGCAGCCGCACTTCCTTACCGTTGCGGGGGCAGCACAGGCATTGTCTTGGCGACGCACCTGTTTCCCGTTTCACCTGCCGGTCTTGCAACCAGCCAGGCACCGCGGACGAAGCGGGCGGATTATAGGGGGTGCCGTCCCGCCAGCGCCGACTTTTCGCGCGACGCTATTGCGGCATCGCCTTCACAAACGGCGCGAACTGCTTGACCAGTAACCTTTTTTCCAACAAACTGCGCGCCCATGAATGCCCCGCTTGCCAGCCTCGAACAGAAAGTCGAGCAGATCCTTGCCCTTTGCGCAGCCTTGCGTGCCGAGAATCATCGGCTGCGTGATCGCGTGGGCACGCTCGAGGGCGAAAAGCAGGATCTCGCGGAACGCATGACGACCGCACGCACGCGCCTCGAAGGCCTGATGGACAAACTTCCTGAAGAATGACCACGACACTGGACATCAAGATCCAGGGGCGCGAGTATCGCGTCGCCTGTACGCCGGAAGAGGCTGGCTCGCTGCAAGCCGCAGCCGAGTTGCTCGATGCGCGCATGTACGAAATCGCCAAGGCCACCAAGAGCACCGGCGAGCGTCTCGCCGTGATGACTGCATTGAACCTTGCGCACGAACTGAACTCAGCACGGCAGGATGCCACGGCAACGCCAGCGGATCAAGCCATTGACGGCGAGGAGTCGATGCGTAGAATCAAGGCCATCGAAGCACGGCTGGACGCAGTGCTCGCCCCGCAGGAAAAGCTGTTCTAGGCACTGCGGCC
>JAJZRT010000605.1 GCA_021802595.1 Pseudomonadota bacterium | reverse complement strand
TGGGTGTGTGAGAACAACCATCTTATCAATCCCTGGGCTAGCCACCTTCTTCTCGCTTCAAAGTCAAACGCTTACGCCTCTGACTTCAACGTCATCGGGCTAAAGTAAGTGCCATTCGTCTTAATCCGACGTTGTAGCGCTTGAAAAAGACTGCGTTCCGCGTTTTCGGGTTGGACAAGTCGGCTTCCTTCAGTGCATTGGCATTGGGAAAGACCTGCTTCGCAAAAGTATTGTGCGTGATTATCTTGAGAGCGGTCCAGTGGCCCTTGTTGTCGAAGCTCTCGTACAGTTTCTTGGCCGAGTCGAGAGCCTTCTCCGCGGCGGCTTTCGCCGTAGCATTTCGCCCGCCTTTGGCTTTTGTGGCGGAACGGGCTCTAAACTCTCCTGCAACGCCACCTTTTTGCCGTATTTCTGAATTCGCCTGTTTGTCGAGTTCATAGAACCCAATTTGCTGCTCCAAGATGAAGGCTTGGTCGCGTCTTGCGTCATACGCATCGCCGCTGGTCATAGAGATGATGTGCACGCGCTTCATGGCGTCAGGCCGCTGCCAATTCCCGCACCGATTTCTTGCGCGGTACCCTGTGGGCATTCGCAGGCTCTGCGGCCGCGAGACGCCGCGCCATTTCCTGCGCCTGTTCCACCTTCGCGCTCCGAACCGGCTTGATCGTCAAGCCCACGCGCATCCCAGCGCGAGCCGCCATATTCACCAGCGCATCCAGGCTGAATTCGCTGATCTTGCCTTTGAGCAACTGACTCAGGCGTGGCTGCGTGATGCCGAGCGCCTGCGCTGCCTTCGCCTGGGTCAGGCCGCCAGCCTTGTACCAGCGCTCCAGTGCAATCATGGTTTGCGAGCGCAGCAGAAGATTCTGTGCCTCCTCGGTATCGAAGCCCAGATCGGCGAAGACGTTGCTGCTGCCCTTGGTCATCTTCAGGTCGCTCATTTTCGTTTCCTCTCGTTCAATAGTTCGCGGTATCTCTTGTTTGCCAGGTCAATGTCCGCCTTCGGCGTGCGCCGAGTCTTCTTCTCGAAGCCATGCAGCACATACACCGCCTCGGCAAACTTGGCGACGTACAGCACGCGGTAGCCGGTCTCGGCATGGATGCGGATCTCCCGCACGCCAGCGCCCACAGTCTCCATCGGCTTCCAGTCGCTCGGCTCGCCACCGGCCTGCACCAAACCCAACTGGTGGCCCGCTTCTCGCCTACCTTCTGGCGAGAATGACTTGATCGTATCCAGGCTATCTCCAAGCCACGTCAGCGGCTTCTGTTGGGTCTTTGGCATTGGCATAGATTATTCCGGTTTCAGTATAAAAGCAAGGGAGAGCACCCGGTTCACTCGAGCAACTCTCCCTGTGCCACCGCGCCCGTCAGAGCAAAGACGCCCCTTCGTCAGCCAATCCCGCGGAAGGCGCCCATAACCTGGGCGTACAGCGCCGAACCTCTCCCGGCCACGCTGGCCACCTTGTCCGGATCCCCGCCGGTAGTCATGAGCTGCAGTGCCTCTTTCATCAGCGTTTCCGCCTCCTCGTACTTGGCCAGCCAACCTTCGCCGAGTTGCTGCCTGATGTTCGATCGGTAGCCTGGCTCTCGTTGCGCGGGCTTTTCCTGCGGCGCCAGGCCAGTGCGAGCGATGTGGGTTCTGCTCATAACTTGGCCTCATGGTGAGAACGAATCCCCGGGAAGCGGATCACGTTTCCTTCGGCTCGCAACTTGGCCATGCGCTCGTTGTCGGCTTCCATATCGTCCTGCATGGATTTGACCATCTTATGCAGCTCCGCATCCGTCATCGCCGCCATTGACTGCCAGCCACGTTCCAGGTCTGGATCTCCACTCGTTATCGAATCGTGAATGTATTCGACCAGCACTGCAATGACGCCCTCTTGCGCGGACGTGAGCGGCCCAACAGCTTTGTTGATGTCTGCGACGAAGACTTGCGCATCCTTGATATTCAATCCGTAGTAGTCGGCAGCGGTAGGCCCAATGTCGGAATTTTCTGCGGATTGCACCAGCTTGCGCAGAGCGGGTACACAGGCCTTCGCCCCGGAGATGCGCTGCTGTTCGACGTCCGCATTGCCCAGCGATTTGGCGCTCATGACGCACCACCTTCCAGAGCGTCCTCGGCCTTGCTGATCAAGCCAGAGAGGAGAAACCACTCTGCCTTGGCCCCCTTGATCAGAAACCCGATGTTATCGAAGTCGGAGTTGTTTTTCTCCGCGATTTCGCGCTGCGCCATCTCAAAGAAGGCGTTCATGGTCATGCAGTAGTCGTTCGCCGACCGAATCAGGTTGGCTGAGGCGCCGCCGCTTTTGGTGGCCTTGCTGGTATGCTTCTTCTTAGCCATGGTGCATCTCCTAGTCAGGTGCTTCGTGGTTAGGGGTTGCTGGTGCTTCACCACCAGCCGCCCCGCTTGTGCCTGATACCGTCAGGCGGCAGTTTGAAATCCTCTACGCGGCTTCCCCCTTCGCGATCGGCACAATCTTCCTCTCGCCAGTGCGCATGTCGTCCAGCATGTTCGCCCACTGCTGCATCATCACGCGCCGCTCGTCCAGATAGGTCGCGCGGTTGTAAGCGCGGCGCACAGCGTTACGCTCCTGGTGAGCGAGTTGGCGTTCGATGACATCGGGCCGGAAGCCCATCTCGTTGAGCAGGGTGCTGGCCGTGGTGCGGGCGGCGTGGGGGGTGTGCTGGAAGCTCAGATTGAGCCGCTGAATGCCCTTGTTCAAGGCGTCGTAGGTCATGGGTTCTTTGCGCCTGTCCCGGTGCGGAAAGACAGGATCGCCTGCGCCGGTCAGCCCATGCAGGCGGCGAAGCAGGTCGACGGCCTGGGCCGGCAGCGGGATTACGTGCTCCTCGCCCATCTTCATCCGGCCCTCCGGAATGGTCCAGGTCGCGCCTTCCAGATCGATCTCACTCCAACGCGCGCCGGTGACTTCGCTCGGCCGCGCCAGGGTCAGCCAGAGCAGCTGCAGCGCCACGCCGGTCTGGAATTGGCCAGGGTAATCGGTCAGAGCCCGCAGCAGCATGCCGATCTGCGGCCGGGTCAAAGGTGTCTTGTGCGTGGTCCTCGGGACCTTGAATGCGCCGCGGATCGGCGCCGCCGGATTGGTGTCGGCGCGCAGTGTGGCAATCGCGTGATCGAACGCCCCGGACATGATCTGGCGCAGCCTCGCCACCACGGTACCCCCTCCCACCAAGCGGGTATCGTTGCCGCCAATGCGGGTACGGGTGTCGGACTCCTTGGTCTCGGCGCGCTTCAGCACGTCGAGCACATGCGAGGGCGTGATCTGGCGCACCGGCATGGCGCCCAGCGCAGGCAACAGATGCATCTCGATCTGCGACATGCGGTTGGCCTTGGTGCTCTCGGACCAGTGGCGCGTGGCCATCCAGTCTTTCAGCACCGCCTCGAAGGTGGTTCTGGCCTCATGGTCCTGTCGAATACGGCCCAGCTTGCGCTCATGTGCCGGGTGGATGCCGGCCTTCACCAGGCTGCGCCATTCCTCGCGCTTAACCCGCGCCTCGGCCAGAGTCAGGCGCCCCGAATTGCGGCGGATCTCGGCTTGGTCAGGGGTTTCCCGTTCAGGGGTCGCGGCATATTCTCCGGCGGCGAACAGGTTCTCCTTGCCGGCGATCCGGTAGCGGTAGCGCCAAAGCTTGGCACCGCTC
>JAJZRT010000604.1 GCA_021802595.1 Pseudomonadota bacterium | reverse complement strand
CGCCAGGCCAACGACCCCTATTTCAGCGGCACCTGCAACACCGTGGTGGCGGTGCCGCTGATGCACAAGAACCAGGTGATGGGCGTCTACAACCTGTTCATGGAAGAAGGCAAGGCCGTCCCCGAAGACGTTCGCCTGCTGTTCCGCTCGATCAGCGAACACCTCGGCATCGCGCTCGAAAACGCGCGGCTGACGCGCGAGAACATGCGCATCTCGCTGATGAACGAGCGCCAGATGCTGGCCAACCAGATCCACGACTCGCTGGCGCAGACGCTCGCCTATGCCAAGATGCGGCTCACCGTGCTGAACGACGCCATGCGCCACGAGGACTACCCGAAGGCCAACCGCTACCTCGGCGACGTCGAGGAAGCGGTCGACCTCGCCTACGCCGACCTGCGCGACCTCATCACCCAGTACCGCGACCGCATCAACCCGCGCGGCCTGGTGCCGGCGATCCAGGAACTCGCCAAGAGCTTCCGCAAGAAGGCCAATGCCGATGTCGACTTCCTCAATCTGGTGCAGGATGTCTCGCTGTCGCCCGACGAGGAGATCCAGGTCTTCCACATCATCCAGGAGTCGCTCTACAACATCGCCAAGCACGCCCGCGCGCGCCATGTCGTCATCACCTTCGACCTCGAGGAGGGCCAGTACATCGTCAACGTCGCCGACGACGGCGTCGGGGTGCAGAAGAAGCATGACGAATCGTCCACCCTGGGCAAGAGCTTCGGCCTCACCATCATGCGCGAGCGCGCCGCCAGGCTGAACGGCAAGCTCAGCGTGGAATCCCGGCCCGCCGGCGGCACCGTCATCCGCCTCGTCTTTCCGCAACGTGCCGCGCCCCACCAGCACAGCGAGCACGCCGCATGAGCCTCACCCGCATCATCCTCGTCGACGACCATACCCTGTTCCGCAAGGGCCTGGCCGAACTGCTCGAACAGAGCGGCAGCATCGAGGTGACCGCCTTCACCGGCAACCCCGACGATGTCGCCATGCTGCTGAAGGCACACCGTCCCGATGTGCTCATCCTCGACCTCAACATGCCGGGCACCGACGGCATTACCCTGATGCAGCAGCTGCGCGCCGACGGCTTCGCCCTGCCCATCCTCATCCTGACCCTGTCGGAAACCGAAGACGACCTTGCTCGCGCCCTGCGCGCCGGCGCCAACGGCTACCTGCTGAAGAGCATGGAACCCGACGAGGTCGTCGACGCCATCCTGCGCGCCCAGCGCGGCGAAACCGTCGTCGCCCCCGCGATGACCGCCAAGCTGGTCAAGCTGTACGATCAGAAAGGCCAGGATGCAGGCTCCCTGCTCGATGCGCTGACCCCGCGCGAACGCGAAATCCTCTCCCACCTGTCGCGCGGCGAAAGCAACAAGGCCATCGCGCGCACCCTCGACATCAGCCACGACACCGTCAAGCTGCATGTACGCCACATCCTCGCCAAGCTGAACCTGTCGTCGCGGGTGGAAGCCGCGGTGTTTGCGGTGGAGCATCGGGTGGCGCCGGGGGGGGCGTGGCGAGGGGCGGTAGGGAGCCGAAAGCATTCGCGCTTTCGCGTTGCACTTGGAGTGCATTGACGCAAACAGGGTCAGCATCCATTGGGACGAGCGATGCAGGCGTATCTGCCGGTGACGGTCGCCCCTATTGAACAGGTGCGCCATATAAATCAGAGGGGGTTGCATGGAATGTCGGCGTTATACGCCCAGCCCCGAACTGAAACTGAATTTCCGGCTTCCCTGGCTGTCTGATTCCCGTTGGGCCGCCCGAGTCGGGCGGCATCCGGGAATCAAACGATGATCATAGTTGCCACGTTCTGCATCGCACTGCTTGTCTTCACCACCCTCATTCACTACGAAGTCCTGCGCGCGCTGACCGTCAGCCTGCCGGCAATCGCCGTTCCCCCGCGCACCAAGCTCATTGTGGTCATCGTCGGCGCGTTCTTTGCCCATGCGGCCGAGATCATCCTCTATGCGCTGACGATTTATGTTCTGGCCCGCTACATGGGCCTGGGATCGCTGGGCGACGCCCACCGGTTCAGCATGAGCGTGGTCATGTATTTCTCGGCAGAAACCTTCACTTCCCTCGGCTACGGAGACGTCATCCCGAGTGGGGATCTGCGCATGCTCGCGGGCGCGGAGGCCCTCAATGGCCTGCTGCTGATCGGCTGGTCGGCGTCCTATACCTACATCGCGATGGAACGCTTCTGGAGCGATGGCGAAGCCACGGAAGACACGCCGGTTTCCGGCACCTCCGGACACCGCGCACGCCGACGCCGCTCGGCCATGTTCAGGCGCTAGGGCTGAACAAGTTGCCGTTCGTCCTGAGCTTGTCGAAGGACCTGTTCAGCGCTTCCCTAGCGGTCCTGGGATACGCCTCGCGTCCGCAAGCCTGCAGGTCTCATGCCCACACGCCGGGGCGCGGTGAAAAGCTGTCGAGCACGCGCAGATAGCTGGCGCGCGCGACGAGCGAGGGGTCGGGCAGGTTCTTCTGGCTCATGCTGCCCTTCAGCTGGGCGAGCGACTCGTATTCCTTTTCTTCCATCCAGTTCTGCATCGCCGCCAGGATTTCGGTGAGCTTGTCGGGGCCATGCTGCAGCAGGCAGGAGGCAAGGTGCACGACGTCGGCGCCGGCCAGCAGCAGCTTCAGTGCCTCGCTCTCGCTATGGACGCCGCCGGTTGCCGCGAGGGTCAGGCGGGTGCGGCCGTGCAGGATGGCGACCCAGCGGATGCGCAGCAACGCCTCCTCGGCCGATGACAGGTGCAGCTGGTCGGTCACGCGCAGCTCGTCGAGATCGATATCGGGCTGGTAGAAGCGATTGAACAGCGCGACGCCCTGCGCCCCGGCCTGCTCGATCCGTTGCACGAAGTGCGGCAGCGAGGAAAAGAACGGCGACAGCTTCATGGCGATGGGCAGGCCGACCGCCTTGCGCAAGTCGGTGAGCAGCCCGAGGTAGCGCGCCTCGACGGCCTCGCCGGTTTGCTGCATGTCGGTGGCGACATGGTAGACGTTGAGCTCGAGCGCGTCGGCGCCGGCCTGCTCGAGCGCGCGCCCGAGTTCCACCCAGCCCGACGGCGACACGCCGTTGAGGCTCGCCACCACCGGGATTTCCAGGCGCTGCTTGAGCCGGTCCAACTGTGACAGGTAGCGGTCGAGGCCGCCCTGGAATTCGCCATGACCGGGCAGGAAGCCGTCGGCTTCGCCGTGGCCGAGCTCGGCATGCAGCATAAACCGGTCGAGCATCGCGTCTTCGGCGTACAGTTCCTCCTCGAACAGCGAATACATCACCAGCGCGGAGGCACCCGCGTCCTCCAGTCGCAGCGCGGTGTCGAGGTTGCGCGATAGCGGCGAGGCCGAGGGCACCAGCGGGTTCTTCAGCCTGAGGCCGAGGTAGTCGGTGGAGAGGTCGATCATGTCAGGCTCCGGGTTTGGGTGCGTCGGCGGGCCCCTGCGCCAGGACCTGATAGCGCTTGAAGCGCCGCTCGGCTTCCCGCTGCGCCTGTTCGAGGAAATGCTGCGCGGCCTCGGGATGGCTGCGCGCGAGCATGGCGAAGCGGGTTTCCGATTCCATGAAGGCCCTGACCGGCTGGCTCGGTGCGGCGGAGTCGAGCTTGAAGGGGTTGGCGCCGGTCTCGGCCAGCCTGGGATCGAAGCGGAACAGCGGCCAG
>JAJZRT010000603.1 GCA_021802595.1 Pseudomonadota bacterium | reverse complement strand
GGTGGAACGGCAGGGTGACCTTGCTGCCGAAGCGCAGCTGGTCCTGCAGCGGCGCCAGGCGCGGGAACGCCGCGATCATGGCCTCGAGGTGGGGGCGGTCGATCTGCAGGTTCATGGCGTGCCCCGATACGCGCCGGACTCCGGCTTGCATTCGAAGATTTCCGGCAGGCTCTTGCGGTACACGCGCAGCCACATCAGCGTGGCCGGCGCCAGCGAGCGCACGGCGAACCACAGCGCTTCCCGTTCCGCTTCGCCGCCGGCGTCGATCTGCTGCGCGACGGTCTGCCAGCCTTCCCAGTCGACCTCGGCAAGCAGGGTATGGACCTGGGGCGGCAGGTTGGCGGCCGCGTCGCTCATGATGCGGAGCTGGCGTGCCGTTTCCGCGCGGGTGAGGCGGGACGCGAGAAATTCGTCCGCCTCCAGACCCTCGGTCAGCGTCAGCACCGCAACCCCGGCTTCCTCGATGATGGACAACAGCGACGCGTTCAGCATGGGCAGCCTTCCGGCGACACGGCGGCCCGCCTTGTCGGGTTTGCGACAAAACCCGACAAGGCGGGCGGGAGGATGCGCAGGACGCGGGCTGTCATTTGCGGCGCGGGCGCTCCGACGGCGCGTAGTGGCTGAAATGGCCTTCGCGGGCCGCCTGCGCGCGCGCGCGGGCGACAATCCCCGCAGTCTTGCCCGGCTGCGCCGGCAGCGACACCTGCTTTTCCAGTTCGGCGCTGCCGCATTCGGGGCAGACCGGCGCACTCGATCCGCGCACCAGCAGCTCGCAGCTGCTGCCGCAGGCCTTGCAGACAAAGTCGAAGAGCGGCATGGGGTCCTCTGTGGCATTCGCGACAAAATCGGTCGCACAGGGGGAAATTAGCAAGAACGGGGCCCGCGGCGAGCGCCGCGGGCCGTGTCCGGTCAAGGCCGGGCCGGCGGCCGGTTGTGGGTTTCAGCGCGGGTGTTTTTCAGCCAGGCATACAACGCGTCGTACATCACCATGCCGTGCTTGAGCATTTCGTGGTCGTCCCGATACAGCGCCGACAATCCGAGCGAGACCGCCAGCAGGCCTGCGCACTGCGGCGCCAGTTCGAGCCGCGCGGTATCTGCGCCGCGCACGATGACGGCCAGTTCCTGCAACGCCGGGTCGGTGAGATGGTGCAGCTTCAGGAAGGCATCGAAGCTGCACAGCTCACCGACATGACCGTGTTCCACGCCGGGGATGTCATAAGGAATCGCACCGGTTTCCTGGGCCACCCTGAGTACCCTGTCGGCGGGCACATATACAAACTCGGCGTCCGGGTCGATGAAGCGCGCGGTCAGCCAGGGGCAGGCGATGCGGTCGATCTTGGGCCGTTCGCGGGTGACCCATTTCATTTCGGGATCACCTTGCCGCCCGCCGCCTTCCAGGCATCGAGGCCGCCTTCGATGTAGCGGGCTCTGACCCCCGCGGCCTGCAGCCGGTCGACCACGCTGTTCGACACCGTGCCGCCGCGCACGCAGTAGACCACCACGTCGAGCGTGCGCGGGACGGCGCCGATCCAGGCGTCGATCTTGTCGGGGTTCTTCCACAGTGCGCCGGGGATGGTCTCGCCGGACGCGGCGTAGTCGGCCTCGCGCCGCACGTCGAACACCAGGGTGGCGTCGGGATCGAGCTTCGCGGGCTTGACCGTGCGCGCCAACGCCTCGCATTTTTCGTTCGGATTGGCACAGCCGCAGCGCGCGGGTGCCTGGATGATCTTGGGTTCCATAAAGCCCTCACATAAGGAATGAATAAGCCAGCCCGAGCAGGGCGCACACGCCGATGACCTTCATGATGTCGGCCCGGTATTTCCACAGGGCGATGAAGGCGGCGGTCGCAACGATCACGGGAAACGCGTCGAGGTCGCCGGCGAAGGGCGCGTCTGCCGTGGCGTGCGGCCAGAAGGCGTGCCAGGCGAAGAATACCGCCAGATTGAGGATCACGCCGACCACGGCGGCGGTAATCGCAGTCAGCGGCGCGGTGAATTTGAGCTCGCCGCGCGTGGCCTCGACCAGCGGCGCGCCCGCCAGGATGAAGAAGAACGAGGGCAGGAAGGTAAAGAAGGTGGCCACCGCCGCCCCCGCAGAGCAGGCGGCAATAGGCTTGTGGGCTATGCCTTTGGGATGGTTTGGCACGCAGCCGACCCAGGTGACGACCATGATGAGCGGTCCCGGCGTGGTTTCACCCAGCGCCAGGCCATCCATCATCTGCGGCCCGGTGAGCCAGCCGTAATGTTCGACGCCGCCCTGGTACACGTAGGGCAGCACGGCATAGGCGCCGCCGATGGTGAGGAGGGCCGCGCGGGAGAAGAACGCACCCATGTCGGCGAGCGTGGGCTCGCCGCGCAGGGCGAGCAGGGCCGCCAGCCAGATCAGCACGAAGATCGAGGTCGTGGCCGCGAGCCGGCCCCAGGAAAAGCGGGCGTGCGCGGGCGGCGGCGTGTCGTCGTCGAGCAGGGCCGGGCCGTATTGCCTGCGGCCTGCGCCATGGCCGCCACCGGTCCTGAATGTGTGCGGGGCCAGCTTGCCGCCCAGGGCGCCGAGGAGTGCCGCAGAAAGTACGATCCAGGGAAAGCCGATGCCGAACACGAAGATGCCGATGAAGGCGAGCGCGGCCATGGCCCACAACACCTCATTCTTCAGCGCGCGGCTGCCGATGCGCCAGGCGGCGAACAGCACCACCGCGACCACCGCCGGGCGGATGCCGTAGAAAATTCCCTGCACGATCGGCACGTTGCCCCACGCCAGGTAGACGGCGGCCAGCCCCGACAGCAGCAGAAAGGCGGGCAGGAAAAACAGCAGGCCTGCGATCACGCCGCCCCGCACACCGTGCATCAGCCAGCTGATGTAGATCGCCAGCTGGGTCGCCTCGGGGCCGGGCAGCAGCATGCAGTAGTTGAGCGCATGCAGATAGCGGTGTTCGGAAATCCAGCGGCGCTTCTCGACCAGTTCGTGGTGCATCATCGCGATCTGTCCGGCAGGGCCGCCGAAGCTGATGAAGCCGAGCTTGAGCCAGTAAGGGAAGGCGCTGCCCAGGGTAACGGGCGTAGGTCGTGCGGGGTGTGCGGTGTCCAAGAAAAATGCTCCAGGTCGAGATGGATAAAAACCAGACTTGGACGGGACACCGTCTTGCGGGTGGGCTGTTCACCCTGACGCCGGGGGCTGGTGCCCCGACGATTGCGATTCTAGCGGAGTATTGCTCAGGCCGGCGAACCCGCCGTCCCCAGCACGAACGCCTTGAACGCCTGCGCGACCGGCGACAGCCGCTTGTCGGCGCGATGCACCACGTACCAGTGGCGCATGATGGGGAAGCCCTCGACGTTCAGCACCGCCAGGCGCTTCAGCGCCAGTTCCATCTCCAGCGTCTGCCGGGACAGGATGCCGAGCCCCAGCCCGGCCTGGACCGCCTGGCGGATCGCCTCGTTGCTGCTCATCTCCATGCTGCTGCGGATTTCCAGGCCACGCGCGGCGAAGAAGCGTTCCATCGCCGCGCGCGTGCCCGAGCCCGCCTCGCGCACCAGGAAGGACTCCGCCGCCACCCGTTCGAGGGCCACCTTGCGCTTGCCGGTCAGCGGATGGTCGGGCGGGGCGATGACCACCAGCGGGTTGTCCATGAAGCGCGTCGCCGAGAGCTCCAGCTCCAGCGGCACCTGGCCCA
>JAJZRT010000602.1 GCA_021802595.1 Pseudomonadota bacterium | reverse complement strand
GTCAGGAAGTTAGCCTGCCCAGCGGCTTCAGCGGTGGCCTGACTTTGAGCGGACGCAGCGCCTTGTGGGAGGACTTTCTGCCGCGCTGGGAGGACTGGATGCGCGACGCCATTCCCGATGTGTCGCTGCGCCTGGAACTCGGTTTCGAGGAAGGCATCATGCAGGGACTGGTCCAGGGCATCGTCGACATCGGCGTTATGTACACCCCCGAGAGCCGCCCCGGTCTGGCCGTCGAACACCTGTTCGACGAGTCCCTGGTGCTGGTCAGCAGCAATCCGGGCCGCCCCTGGCCGGACCCTGACTACATTCACGTGGATTGGGGCCCGGAGTTCCATGCCCAGTTCGGCGCCCGCTTTCCGGACGTGGAAGCGCCGGCCCGGATCGCCAACATCGGCTGGATCGGACACCAGTTGATAGAGTCTCGCGGCGGTTCGGCCTATCTCCCGCAGCGCACCGCGTACGGTGCGATCGAACAGGGGCGCGTGTGGCGGGTGCACGAAAGTCCGCTTATCACGCTGCCTGTTTATATGGTGTTCCCGGTGGACAGGGATGAGGCACACCTGGCGCGCGCGGTGCAGAAACTGCGGTCACTCGGTGCGGAGGAACGAGCGAAGTAGGCAGCACGTGGGCGTCCAGATATTGCGGCCTGGACGAAACGGCGCCAGAATTTCCGGGCCATCGACGGCGGACAAGCCTGCCCGGGTCGAAAATCGTGGTGCCAGAAAGTCGAGCCGCGAATCCGCCTGTCAGGACCGGAGAGGAGAAGCATGGGCAATCTTGGGGGAAAGATCGAGCACGTCGTGGTGCTGATGCTGGAGAACCGCTCCTTCGACAGCATGCTGGGGCGTCTCTATCCGGGCAATCCGGAACTCGACGGACTCCAGGGCACGGAAAGCAATCCGCTGCAGGGCGGAGGCGAGATCACGGTGTGGAACAGCGGCAAATTCGACCGGGATTCCATGTCGATTCCCGATCCTGATCCGGGCGAACTCTGGAACGACATCAACATGCAGCTCTTTGGCCTCGGCGGAAAGCCGGGGAGCGCGCCGCCGGCGATGAACGGCTTCGTCAACAACTATGTGCGGCAGCGGGATCAGCCGGCTGAAAAATATCGGCCCGAATCCATCATGCATTACTACACGCCGGAGCAGATTCCCGTCCTCAGCACGTTGGCGAAGGAGTTTGCGGTGTGCGACGACTGGTTCGCCTCCGCGCCCTGCCAGACCTGGCCGAACCGGTTTTTCCTGCATTGCGGGACCGCGGCGGGGTACGAAAACAATTCGCCGATCCATCCCCCCTATCTGATGGAGACGGTCTTCAATCGGTTCAGTGACCCCGCCGCGTGGAAGATCTATTTCCATGATTTCCCCCAGACGCTCACGCTGAGCCGACTGTGGCCGCACATGGACCGGTTCAGGCTTTTCGAGCAGGAATTCGCGCTGGACGCTGCCGCGGGGAAATTGCCTTCCTATGCCTTCATCGAGCCCCGCTATTTCCCGGACGTGAAACTGCCCAACGACCAGCATCCGCCGCACCACGTGGGAATGGGCGAGGACCTGATCGCGGATGTCTACAACGCCCTGAGAAAGAACGAAGCGGCCTGGAAGAAAACCCTTCTAGTCATCCTCTACGACGAGCACGGAGGGATCCATGACCATGTTCCGCCGCCCACGGCCGTCATGCCCGACAATACCCGTTCGCAGCCGTTCGCTTTCGACCGCTACGGGGTTAGGGTTCCGGCGGTGCTGGTGTCCCCCTACATCAAGGCCGGCTCCATCCTCAAAAGGCCGCAGGGATCATCCGCCCCCTTCGACCATACCTCGGTCATCGCCACCCTCAGGAAATGCTTTTCCCTCGGCACGCCCATCAGCCACCGGGACGCCGTTGCCCCGGACCTCGAATGCGCGCTCAACCTCGACACCCCGGGCAATCCGGGACCGGAGACGGTCGAGCCCAGGCCCTACGCGATCAGCCCGGGCGACGTTCAGGACGCGTTGCAGGCGCCGCTCAACGATTTCCAGAAGGCCTTGCACGCCGCTGCCGCTCACCTCCCCGCTCCCGACCACGGAAACCTGTTCGAAAGCATCGAGAACCATATCGAAAATCTGGTCCAAGGCATCCTGCCCGAGGTTCCCGATCACAGGACTGCGGCCGACGCGATCCCGTTCATCAGGGAAAAACTGCAGGCCTTCCTGAAGCATGCCCAACCCTAGGCGCGCCTGCCCGGAGCGGCCGAAGACGCGCTTCCCGGCGGCCATGTCAGCTCGAGCCAGGCGCGCAGGAAAATCGCCGTCATCAAGGAGCGTGGCTGCAAACGTATCCATCCCTGTCATCACGCCGACGCCGGCAAGTGAGAGAATGCCCACGCGTGACCCATTGAATGAGCCCGATTGATCCATGCGTCTGATTGCACGCGTCTGCCTGAGCCTGCTGCCCCTCCTGCCGGGACTGGTCACGCCAGCCCATGCCCTGGACCTTGACGGCGTGCAGGTGGCGGACCACGCCAGCCAGGGCAGTGCAAGCCTGGTGCTCAACGGCGCCGGCTTGCGCAGCTTCCTGCTGTTCGACATTTATGTGCTGGCGCTCTACCTTCCCGAACCCGTGCACGATGCGCCATCCGTGCTGGAGCGGGACACGCCGCGGCAGGTGCGCATCACCCTGCTGCATGGCGTGTCAGCCGACCACAACGTGGAACTGCTCAAGAAGGGACTGGATGCCAACAACAGCCCGCAGACCCTGACGGCCATCCAGGGACAGGTGGCGCAGTTTCTCGACCTCGTCCGCCACCTGGGTGCCTTCCCCAGGGGCAGCGTCATCCAGCTGGATTACCAGCCGGGCACAGGAACCCAGGTCTGGATGAACCATCGCCTGGCCGGCAGTTTTCCCGGGGAAGCCTTCAACCGCGCCATCCTCAGGATCTGGCTGGGCGATCACCCGGTTCAGCCCAGCCTCAAGGCAGCCTTGCTCGGCGGTATGGGGTGAGTCAGGTTTGCTCTAGGGACGCGCGGTTCCGTCCCGGGTTCTTCGCCTGAGATCGCGTTTTGTCTGTGGCCTGCGCTGATGTGCAGGACGCGGTCAATCGGCCAGAAAAAACGGCCACCTTTCCGGGTGGCCGTTTTCGACCTACTCGTCCACCCCCATGGATCAGCCGAACAGCCCCCTGAAGAACAGACGGATGCTGTCCCACATGCGGCGGAAGAAGCCCCCCTGTTCGACGTTTTCCAGCGCGACGACGTCGGCCTGCCTGATCACCTTGTCGCCCTGGCGGACTTCGACCTTGCCGATGACGTCGCCCTGCTTCACCGGGGCAATCAGGGTCGGCTTCAGAACAATCTGGGCAACGAGCTTGTCGGCCTCGCCCGCGGGAACGGTGACCGCCACATCGTCCTTCACGCCGGCCTTGACCTCGCGCACTGCGCCTTTCCATACCGGCGCCTGCGTCAGCACGGCGCCCTTCTTGTAGAAGGTCTTGCTATCGAAGAAGCGGAAGCCATAGCCGAGCAGCTTGGCGGTTTCCGAGGCGCGCGCCGCTTCGCTGTCGGTTCCGAACACGGCGGCAATCAGGCGCTCGCTGCCGCGCTTGGCGGAGGCCACCAGGCAGTAGCCGGCTTCTTCGGTATGGCCGGTTTTCAGGCCATCGACGCCGTCGTCGCGCCACAGCAGGAGAT
>JAJZRT010000601.1 GCA_021802595.1 Pseudomonadota bacterium | reverse complement strand
CAGCCCCAGTAAACCAGGCCCAGCTACCGCAACAACACCCACACCTATCGGCTGTAAATTGTTAAAGATCAACCTCTTATCAACTTCGCTCCAACCGCGTCGCCGTTTCGAGAGGTGCGCATTCTACAGAACCCTCAGAATGCGTCAACTACTTTTTCTGCAAAACTTTGCTTCAAATCTTCGTTTTCCGCCCAGTCTTGCGTCACCGCATGTTTGAATCGCGTCTTGCGTTGCGCTTCAAAGAGGTGCGCATTCTACAGAGCAAAGGCGTCGCGTCAACACCTTTCGCAGAAGTATTTTTAAATAATTGTGACGCGGGCGAATTTCCGCTTGCCGACCTGGGCCACCACGGTCGCGCCCACCGGGACGCTCACGCCTTTATCGGCCACGCGTTCGCCATCGAGGCGGACGCCACCGCCCGCGATCTGACGGATGGCATCCGAGGTGCTGGGCACCAGTCCGGCCTGCTTCAGCAGTTGCGGCACCAGCAACCCCCCCTCGACCCCGGGCAGGCTGATTTCCGGCATCTCGTCAGGCAGCGCCCCCTTCCGGAAGCGCGCCTCGAATTCGGCCAGCGCCTGCCCGGCCGCCGCCCGGCTGTGAAAGCGCGCGACGATCTCCTGCGCGAACCGCACCTTGAGGTCGCGCGGATTGGCGCCCTCGGCCACCTGGCGCTTCCAGCCCTCGATGGCCGCAAGCGGCTCGAACGACAGCAACTGGATATAGCGCCACATCAGCTCGTCGGAGATCGACATCAGCTTGCCGAAAATCTCCTGCGGCGGCTCGTTGATGCCGATGTAGTTGCCGAGCGACTTCGACATCTTGTTGATGCCGTCCGTCCCTTCCAGCAGCGGCATGGTCAGGATGCACTGCGGGGGCTGGCCATGATGCTTCTGCAGCTCGCGCCCCATCAGCAGGTTGAATTTCTGGTCGGTACCGCCCAGCTCGACGTCCGCCTTCAACTCGACCGAGTCATAGCCCTGGATCAGCGGATAGAGGAATTCGTGGATCGCGATCGGCTGCTGGCTGCTGTAGCGCTTGTGGAAGTCGTCCCGCTCCAGCATGCGCGCCACCGTGTGGGTGGCCGCCAGGCGGATCATGCCGGCCGAGCCCAGCTTTTCCATCCATTCCGAATTGAAGCGCACCTCGGTCAGGGCCGGATCGAGGATCTTGAACACCTGTTCCTGATAGGTCCTGGCATTTTCCGCCACCGCCTCGCGGGTCAGCGGCGGGCGGGTGGCGTTCTTGCCGGTGGGGTCGCCGATCATGCCGGTGAAATCCCCGATCAGGAAAATGATTTTGTGTCCCAGCACCTGGAACTGGCGCAGCTTGTTCAGCAGCACGGTGTGCCCCAGGTGCAGGTCCGGCGCCGTCGGGTCGAAGCCCGCCTTGATCCGCAACGGCCGGCCTGTCTTCAGCTTTTCGACCAGCTCGGCCTCGACCAGCAGTTCGTCGGCTCCGCGCTTGATTTCCTGCAAGGCGTCCTGCATCAAATACCTCTCTGTACGGGTCAAGTTTGCTCGGACCTGGCCGTAAAACATGGATACAGCTTCATCCAGCAGCGCGCAAGCTGCTGTTTGGATTGAACAAAATCTGCCGGTGACATTTGTGGTAGACTCCCGGCTCGATTACGGAAGGGAAACGGTCCATGCCGCTCACCAAACTGAGAATCTTAACCTATCGCATGACCGGAGCGGAACGCCGCTTCAGCCTGCGCACCCTGGTTGCGCTCTCCAGTCTGCCTCTGTTTGGCGTCGTTGCCGCCTTCGGCCTGGCGCCCGACACCAGCACCACCGACATCACGCCGGAAACGATTACCGAAGCCATCGCCCTGCCGATGCCGGCTGGCGTAGCGACCGCCGGCACGTTTGAACGCGAAACCGTGATTCAGTCGGGCGACACGGTCGCCAGCGCGCTCGGCCGGCTTAAAATCGACGACCTGGAAATCCAGCGCCTGCTGGCCACCGATGCGGTACGCCAACTGGCGACCAGCATCCGCCCGGGAAAGCACATTCAGGCCACCACCACGCCGGATGGCCAACTGCTGAGCATCCGGTTCGAACGCCGCGACGGTCCCACCCTGACCGTGCTTCACCAGGGAGACAGCTATATCGCGCAGGACAGCAGCGACCAGATCGAAACCCGCGTCGTCATGCGCTCGGGCAGCATCGTGTCGTCGCTCTATGGCGCGACCGACAGCGCAGGCATCCCGGACAAGATCGCCGACAAAATGGCCGAGACCTTCTCGACCAGCCTCGACTTCCGCGAGGACCTGCGCCGCGGCGATACCTTCTCGGTCATCTACACGGTCAACTATCGCAACGGCGAGCCCGTTTCCACCGGCGAACTGCTGGCGGCGGAGTTCGTCAATGCCGGCAAGTCCTACCGCGCGGTCCTGTACCGCGACCCGGCCGGGCACGAAGAATACTATTCGCCCGACGGCACCTCTCTGAAAAAGGGCTTCCTGCGTTCGCCGCTCGAGTTCTCCCGCGTCACCTCCAATTTCAGCCGCTCCCGCATGCACCCCGTGCTGGGTTACGCCCGCGCCCATACCGGCGTCGACTTCGGCGCCCCCACCGGAACCCGCGTCAAGGCAACCGGCGACGCCACCGTTGAATTTGCCGGACGCAGGGGCGGCTACGGCAACCTCGTCATCCTGCGGCACCAGAACGGCTACGAAACCTACTATGGCCACCTGAGCGCCTTTGCGCCCGGCATCCGCCCAGGCCGCGCCGTCAGCCAGGGGCAGGTCATTGCCTACGTCGGCGCCACCGGCGTGGCGACCGGCCCGCACCTGCATTACGAAGTCCGGATCGCCGGCAAGCCCTACAATCCCTTGTCCGTCAAGTTGCCGGGGTCGCCCCCGCTGGCCTCGGCGCAACGTGCACGCTTCCTGCAGCAGACCGCGAGCTGGTCCGACAAACTGGGGCTGTTGCGCGGCACCAACCTTGCCGCACTCGATTGAGTGCAGCGCACACGCATGAGGCCGAACGCTTTGTCGGCCTCATGTCCGGCACCAGCCTCGATGGTGTCGATGCGGTTCTCGCCGAACTCGGCCCCGCAGGCCAGATCCGGCTCCTCCACACGCATTACCTGCCTTACCCGGACGATCTTCGCGGGCAGCTGCTCGCGCTGCATGCGCCGCAGCCCGACGAAATCCATCTTGCCGCCCTCGCCGCCAACGAACTGGCCCGCCTTTACGCGGACGCGGTCAGGCCCCTCCTCGCCGGGCTCGACCCCGGCCAAATCCGGGCGATCGGCTGCCACGGCCAGACCCTGCGCCACCGCCCCGCGGACGGCTACACCCTGCAGATCGGCAACGCCGCCTTGCTGGCCGAACTGACCGGCATCACGGTCGTTGCCGACTTCCGCAGCCGCGACATCGCGGCCGGCGGCCAGGGCGCGCCGCTGGTGCCCGCGTTTCATGCCCGCGCGCTGGGACACCCGGACGCGCACCGCGTCATCGCCAACATCGGCGGCATCGCCAACCTCACCGACTTGCCGGTAAACGGCCCGGTGCGCGGCTGGGACACCGGCCCCGGCAACATGCTGCTGGACGCGTGGATCAAGCGCCACAGCGGCGCCCGTTACGACCGGGATGGCGCCTGGGCCGCCGGCGGGACCGTCCACCCCGGCCTGCTGGCAACATTGATGAAGCACGCCTACCTGCAACG
>JAJZRT010000600.1 GCA_021802595.1 Pseudomonadota bacterium | reverse complement strand
GGCGAACGACCTGTGCGGCGCGTTCCGCCCCGGCCATTTCAGCGGCGTCGCCACCGTGGTGCTGAAACTCTTCAACCTGGTACAGCCGCGCGTGGCCGTATTCGGCAAGAAGGATTTTCAGCAGCTGCATGTGATCCGCGACCTGGTACGGCAGTTCAACCTGCCGATCGGCATCGTCGGCGTCGACACCCTGCGCGAGGCCGACGGGCTGGCGATGAGTTCGAGGAACGGTTATCTGTCGGAAACCGAGCGCATGCAGGCACCGCAGTTGCAGCGCGAACTCGCCGCCATCGTGGCCGCCGTCCGGGCTGGCGAGCGCGATTTCACGACGCCCACCGCGACCGCACGCCGACACCTCAACATGGCGGGCTGGCGCGTCGACTATGTCGAATTGCGCGACGCCGCCACGCTCGCAACGCCGACACCCGACAGCCGCCATCTGGTGGTCCCCGGCGCGGCCTGGTTGGGCAGCACGCGCCTGATCGACAACCTTGATTTCGATCTGGGCGCCTCCGCCTGAGGAAAAACTTTGCCTTGGGTCATGAAGGGTCAGCGGTTATAATATGAGCCCTTTCTTATATTGTTGAGGGCACCGTCATGCAAAGAACGATGCTCAAGTCCAAGCTGCACCGGGCGACCGTCACGCATTCCGAGCTGCATTACGAAGGCTCCTGCGCGATCGATGAAACCCTGCTGGACGCGGCCAACATCCACGAGTACGAGCAGATCCAGATCTACAACATCACGAATGGCGAGCGTTTCACGACGTATGCCATCCGTGCCGCGCGCGATTCCGGGATCATTTCGGTGAACGGCGCCGCCGCGCACAAGGCGAATCCCGGCGACCTCGTCATCATCGCCACCTATGCGGTCTACAACGAACTGGAGCTGACGCGCTACGCGCCGGAGCTGGTGTACGTGGACGCGGACAACCGCATCATGGACACGCGCCAGGCGATTCCGGTACAGGCGGCCTGATGCTGCGTTGACCCGACGAAAGAGGCCGGGATGTCCCGGCCTTTTTTATGGCCATCTGGAAGGCTATTTTAAGCCCCCCGTTCCATCCCATTCTGATTCAGTGACAAAAGCCGCAGCCTGGGGCCTTGGCCGCCAAAGATCTGCTCCATGTGTTGTTGCTGCCATTCGGGCTTGGTACCGTCATTGCCGATCTGAAAATCACGCCCATCACCTCGGGGTTACGGATTAAAATCCATTCGATGGTTGATCAAAATTCACTTTCCCCATACTTCAACGCCGACCGTCGAGAACTTTTGCATTTCCTCGGTGACGCTCGGTATTCTTCGGCAATAGATGTGGGGTGCGCTTCCGGCTTGTTGGGCAGAGAGCTGATTTCCAGTCGTACCGTCAAGGAATGCGACGGGATCGAATTGAACCCACACGCTGCGCGTGTCGCCGCAGATGGATTGCGCAAAGTATGGGAAGGCGCCATTGAAGCTGTATCTGGAACAATCCCTTGGCGTTCCTATGACTTGATCGTCATGGCTGATTTACTGGAACATCTTGCGGATCCTTGGCAGGCTCTGCGTGATTTGCATTCAAGCACGGGAGCCGAGGTCAATCTGCTGATCAGTGTTCCCAATGTGCGTCATAAAAGCGTTGTTTTCCCCTTGTTATTCTCGGGGCGTTTTGAATATCAAGATGCCGGAATCATGGATCGTACGCATCTTCATTTTTTTACGCGCTCGAGTTTATTGAAAATACTCGCCGACACCGGATGGAAAGTGCAGAAAGTAAGGCCGAATATCAAAGGCAAATATCTCAAATGGTGGTATCCACACCATTTGCTTGAAGAGTTTCTTGCAGTTCAGTACTTCGTCCTCGCCAGCAAATGACCTACCCATTGATGAGCGTGGCTATCCCCGCATACAACCATGCCGATTACATCGAAGCCTGCCTTGCCTCCGTTTGTGCGCAAACCTACCCCGAGCTTGAGATCGTGCTCGTCGATGATGGCTCTACGGACGACACCCTGTCCCGCGCAAAAGCCTTTCTAGATCGGCACGCCTCACGATTCCGCCGGATTGAAGTTTATTCACGCCCAAACCGCGGCGTGAGCGCAACATCAAATGAATGCATCTCCGCCAGTAGAGGGGAGTGGGTGCATTTGTTGGGGTCAGATGACACCTTGTTGCCGGACAAGGTCATGAGAGAGTGGAGAGCCATTCAGGAATGGGGCGATCCGCAACTCGCGCTGGTTTACGCCGATGTGGAGGATATCGACCACACGGGTCGGGGGCTCAACAGGCACGATCACGACCGCCCTTCTCCGGGCCCGGATCACAAGGCCTACGAGGCGTTGTTTCTGGGAAATCCGGTAATCAATCCTACTGTGGCATTACGCAGAGAGGCCTTTCTGAAAATCGGAGGCTTCGACGAAACGCTGGCACTGGAGGACTGGGATTGCTGGCTACGCCTTTCAGCTGAATATCCGATAGCTCGAGTACCTGAAGTGCTCGCATGCTACCGGCGTCACGGTTCGCAAACCAGTCGTAACCAGGCGCGCATGTTGCATGCGATGATGCTCACTTTCGGAAAGTTTCTAATGCAGCATGGCGATCTGATCCCTTCTGAAATTCGCCGGCGAAGCTTTCGCAAGAACCTTCACCGGCTCTTTCGCTGGGCAAGAAAGAACCGGCCGTCACTACTGCCGTTTTTATTCAAGGATGTCCTGACCTGCCAGTTTCTCACCCCTCAGGCTGAAAATTATTTTCGTTATGCCAAGGCGATTGAACCAAGCTTGCATAAACCTATCCCAAAAATCACTTGGACTGCCAAGCCGCTATCCATCGTTATTTTTGAGGCGCTGCTCCAGGCCGATGATTACCATGCCTGTCTGCTTTCAATGCCAAGCTTTTTGACCTAGCGGAAAACGCAAGTGAACTTCTCGCACTGAATCCGGAATCCATCTTATGGCCGCGCCCACGGAAAAGATCCGGGGCTACGTCAATTTCCAGATGTCGTCGTTGTATTCCCGCATGGTGCGGTCGGTCGAAAAGAATCCGCTCGACGCCGTGTTGAGGATGCTCATGCGCGTCCAGCGCGCCTTGTCCTGCCAGGCCTGCGCCACCCGTTCCTGCGCATCGACGTAGCTGCGGAAATCTGCCAGCACCATCCAGGGATCGTTCGGGCTCATCAGCGCGCCCAGAATCATGTCGAAGATGCCCGGCTCGCAGGGATTGAAATGGCCGGATGCCAGCAGGTCGATCACCTCGCGCAGCGCCGGATCGTGCTCCATGTAGGCCAGCGGCTGATAGCGCGGACGCAAGGCCTCGACCTCCTCGGCATGCAGGCCGAACAGGAAGAAATTGTCCTCGCCCACGGCGTCGAGAATTTCGATGTTGGCGCCATCGTAGGTGCCGATGGTGATGGCGCCGTTCATCATGAATTTCATGTTGCCGGTTCCGGAGGCTTCCTTGCCTGCGGTCGAAATCTGCTCCGACAGATCGGTGGCGGGCGCGATGATTTCCATGCTGCTCACCCGGTAGTTGGGCAGGAACGCCACCTTCAGACGGCCGTTGACGTCGGGGTCGCTGTTGACCACATCCGCCACGCTGTTGATCAGCTTGATGATGCGCTTGGCCATCACATAGCCCGGCGCGGCCTTGCCGCCGATCAGCACGCAGCGGTCCGCCCAGCCGTCCAGACGCCCGTGCTTG
>JAJZRT010000599.1 GCA_021802595.1 Pseudomonadota bacterium | reverse complement strand
AAATCAACATGACAAAGAAAACCGCTACCCCCAGCGACGTCGCCATCAAGACGCTCCTCGCGCGTTACGGCTGCCCGACCCCGTTCGGGGCGGTCCGCACGACTCTCCTGGGCAACATCGCTTCGCCGATTCTCACCGTCTCACCGCTAGCGGCGATCGAGAGCTTGTGGCAAGGGCATATGCCCACGTTCCAGTCACCCACGGACGCCGAAGAATTGTTCGGCGCGTTGATCGGTGGACTGTGGAACCGGTTGGCGGAGCACCAGAACAGCCGCAATCCTTTCCGGCTGATGCGCGCCCCGGTTACGCCGACGCGGCACGAACTGCGGGAACTGGCTCTGTTGCGCAAGCAGGAGCTTGCTGGCTTCATCGACGGATTGTTCGGTAATGAAGATCAGCTGATGCTGCCCGAGAAAGCACACCAGGCCGTCCAGAAACTTGCCGAGGCTTACAGCATCTTCGCTGGCGCGGCTGACTTGCTGACCGATGAAACAAAGCCGGCGCCAGAGCCGGAACTCGTGAAGTTCGCCCATCACGCCCAACAGGCGACGATCTTCGCCGAAGAGCATATCAACCGGGTGATTCAATCCTGCAAGCGCGCGCGTGCAAACCAACTTGAACCGCTGGCCGTGATGCCGACGAACAGAAGCGCCTTTCGCTGGGAAGCGGACGAGCCGACCATCGTGGACTCGCCGCTGAGCCAGGAGGTCACCCGCAACGGGGTAACCGTCAACGTTCAAATCTACGGCGACGACGCGGGAAGGTGGATTCTCGAAGTGGTGGACCAACAGAGCACTTCGCACGTCTGGGATAAGCACTTCGAGACCGACGGCGAAGCGCTTGACGCGGCGATCCGCGCTCTCGAAGAGAACCCAATGGAATTTATGGGTACGCCGACGACCTCACGCGACCTCCACTGATGAATGGGGTGTTCCATGCCCGAAGATCCCGCGGACGCTGCTTCAGAAGGGTTCGGGGCATCCATCAAAACGCCTATTTGCGATTTGAGGTTGGACCGCGAAATGCCGGAGCCGTGGGCGCACGTCAGCGACAAACCGCTGTTCGCGCCGACTGAAAAATGAGCAGATTCGCCATGGTATGCCGGTCATCGAGTGACCAGCAAGCAACCCATCTCTTGCAGCAAAATCAACGTATCACCCGCGATCGTGCTGATCACGGGCAGGTCGGCGCGTGTGGTCAAACTCCGCGCGGCCGCGACAGTTCTCGCACACCACCTGCCCAAGCCACGCGGAGCCGTCGCGCAGGAACTCCAGGTCGCGCTCGATCGTGCGTTTCTCCACGGGGTAGCCCGCCGCCTGCAGCGGGGTGATGAGATCCCGCGCCGTGATCCGCCCCGACCCTTGCGCCGGCAGGCGCTGCAGGATGTCGATACGGCGCAGAAAGGTCTGTGCGTCCAGGTTGACGGCCATCAGGCGTCCTCCAGTCGAGCGGCCAGCGCTGCGGTGGCCTGCGCCGAGAGCACGCAGTGCAGCTGCCACTGCGCGCGGGTGAAGGCGACGAACAGCAGGCGCTGCAGGCGTTCGTCCAACGCGGAAAAATCCATCTCCGTGAGCACGATGACCGGAGCCGCCTGTCCCTTGAAACGGTGCACGGTCTCCGCCAGAAGCGTTCCCGGGCTGTACAGCGCGTTGCCGTGCGCATCGAAGCCGGTGAACTTCCGCAGCGGCTGCCCGGCCAGTTCGGTTCTCTGCAGTAACAGCGAATGGTCGCGGCCGCGCAAGGTCAACACCGCGATCTGCTCGGGACGCACGCCACCGGCGAGCAACTCGGCGATCACCTCTGCCGTCTTGCGCAGACCGCCAGGATCGTCGGCCTCGCAGGGCACGAAGGCGGGCAGATCACCGTCGATCGGACAGCGCGCCGTGATCGGCGTGGTGCACAAACCCAGCGCCTGCATCGTCTGGGCGATGCGCCGGGGGCTGCGGAAATTGTCCGGGCAGGACAGTCCGACGGCATCGGGATGGCTCCAAATGGCACGATGGTACAGCCGCTGCCCGGGATCTCCCAGCAGCCAAGTGTGCCCACTCGGTGTGACCATGCGGCGCAGGGCGTCGACCCAGCGGGCGTCCAGATCCTGCAGTTCGTCGACCACCAGCAGCTCCACGTCCGCCTGGCAGTCGGCCTGCAGCAGCGCGGCCTCAAGCTGGGCATAGACATCGGAAGCGCCGAAGTCCGGTGTCCCATGCGCGGCGCACCACACCGCCAGGGCGCGCTCGTGGAAGGTCTCCACCGCCACCGAATCGGGCAACAGTGCGCGCATCTGCAAGGCCAGCGGGCGGTTGAAGCAGACGTAGCGGGCGCGTCCCCCGGCCTGCGCTGCATCCTGCAGTAGGCGCAGTGCCAGTTGGGTCTTGCCGGCGCCGGCAGTGGCCTCCACCCGGAACAAGCCGGCGCGGGCGGTCAAGCGCGGCGCCCAGGTGGCCAGGCCGTCGGACAGCCGGGTGACCGCCTGATCCAGCCAGCCGATGCGCGCCGTGGGATCGGGTGCTAGGGCGAACACGCCGTCGAGAAAGCGCTGCACCCGCTCAACGGTGGATGCATCGGGTGGCGCGGCAGGCACTGCGGCGCGCACCCGGTCACAGAGTTGTGGCAGATCGTGGGAATCGACGATGCGCTCGCGCGGGTAGTTCACACTGCCCCCGGTAACGGCCTGATCGGGCAGAACCAGCAACTGCGCAACCCAGACATGCAGACGCTCATCCTTGAGCCGCTGCCGCAGCGCGGCATGCTGGACCTTGGTCTGGCGCGCGATGTCCTTGTCGCGGTCCCCGTAGTGCTTGCGCAAGCCCTGTGGTCCGACCTCTACCGGCCCGGCCTTGACTTCGAGCAGCACCAGACTGGCGTTGGGCGCCAGCACAATGGCGTCGATCTCGCCAAACCACTGCACCCCGTCTTTCAGCGAGGACCACACAACGTTGTGAAACACCGTGTGGTCGTCCGGCAGTCCGGCTGCAAGTTGACGCAGCACCTGCAACTCGCGCTGCATCCCCAGGCCTTCGGCGTGAAGGCCGTCGATCGGCGGGCGCAGGATGGCCATGGGAAAACCTCGGACGGTTAAATGGGAGGGGATGATGCCGGGGAGTTTTTCGCCGGAGGCAGCGACAGGATAGCCCAAGAACTCGACGCCAAGAAGGCAATCCAAGCGCCGCCGCATACAGCAACATCCCGATCACAGCGCCTCATCCGATTGCGCCGAGTCGAGCATCGTGTGCATTTCATCCTCCGTCCAGAGCAACGCAGCGTGACCGCTGGCTCAAAGCCTGTGTCCTCCAGCGACGCCATTGTCGCGCCGTGCTGCGACATTTGTTGTCGCAGTGCCGATCCACAATGCCCGCAGGAGAATGTCCATGCCCAAAAGGACTCAGCACACGTTTACCGTCTTCGAACAAGCCCTGCCCCCTGCTGTTCGGCTTTGGATGTTGCGCGTCCTCTCGCCTTTGGGCCGCGTCGGAGCCTTGGTCGAGCGCTGCAACAGGGAGACGCAGATCCTCTGCGCCCTGGGGATCGATCCGCATGCGCTGAACGCCTGGTCGGACCAGTCGCGAATCAACGCTCACAAGAAACAGAACGGGAGGTGGCCCTTCATGCAGCCGCGTCCATTGGGTTGATCTGGAATCCCATGGCGGCAGCGCGGCGCTTGAGGGCGGCGACGGCGCGCTGAC
>JAJZRT010000598.1 GCA_021802595.1 Pseudomonadota bacterium | reverse complement strand
CGTGCACCTGTTCCGAAATGCCCAAGAGCGTCTGCACGTGGTGGCCCACCTCGTGCGCCACCACGTAGGCCTGCGCGAAGTCGCCCGGCGCGTCGTGGCGCTGCGCCAGATCGTTGAAAAAACTCATGTCGAGATACAGCTTCTGGTCGGCCGGGCAGTAGAACGGCCCCATCGCCGCCTCGGCGAAACCGCACGCCGATTCCACCGCGCCCGAGAACAGCACCAGCTTCGGCTGCACGTACTGCTGGCCCGAGCCCTGGAACAGCGCGCCCCACACGTCCTCCGTGTCGGCCAGGACCACCGACATGAACGCCTTCAGCTTCTCCTCCTCCGGGCTGAACGTCGTCGGCTGCTGCTCGGTCTGCGCCGGTGCCAGATTCCCGGCCTGGTTCAGCACCACCGACGGGTCCACCCCGAAATACATCGCCACCAGCGCCAGGATGATCGCCCCGATGCCGCCGCCGGCGATCCCCTTGCGGCTCACGCGCATCCCGCGCCGGTCCTCGATGTTGTCGCTGCGTCGTCCGCGTTCCCAGCGCATGGCGTCTCCTTTTCTTATTGAATGGGTCGTGCGTCATTCTAGCTCTTGGGCTAGGCCCTCAAGCTTGCAGGCCGGAGGGCGAAAGCCGTGTCTCCCCAAGTTGTGCCGTGCCACGCGCTGCACATGTTTATGGAGGCACCTCGCATGGCCACGTCGGTACTAACATTACGCATCCCGCAAGAAATCAAGGCAAAGATCGCCCAGGCTACGCATCGCTCCAGATCTTCTCTGCCAGAGGAGACCATCGCGCGCTACGTTAACTTCGAGGCCTGGCAAATTGGCGAAATCAGGCAGGCGATCCAGGAGGCGGGCCAAGGCGATTTCGCGACCCTGTCCGGCATGGTGAACCTCCTGATGAATCAGGCAGATTGAATGCGGAACAGTCTTGGACATTCCCCGGTTGCGGCAAGCGCCACGACGGGCTTGGCAAACCCCATTCGCGTACGTATATTAATAATTAATTCATACGTATATCGGGGTTCGCCATGTCGACCAACAAACTCACGCTCAGCATCGATGCCGACACCGTCAAAAAAGCCAAGCGCTACGTCGCTGCGCATGGAACCAGCCTGTCGCGCCTGTTGACGCAATACCTGGCCAGCCTGCCCGACGAGACCGAGAAACCTTTGCCGCCCAGGGTGGGGCGTCTGGCCGGCGTGTTGCCGCCGCAGACAGACATCGAGGAATACAAAGCCCATCTTCACGGCAAGCACGGCCTGTGAAACTCTTCATCGATACCAACGTCGTGCTCGACGTGCTGGCGCAACGCGAGCCCTGGTTTCGCGATTCGGCGCGTTTGCTGGCGCACATCGAGCAGGGCGGCGCAACCGGGCATATCGCTGCGCATACCCTCACCACTTTGCATTACCTGCTGGCCAAACATCTGGGACAACAAAAGACCGCAGCCGTCCTGATCGATCTCACTGCCATGCTCCGCGTCGAACCGGTCGATCACGCGGTCCTGCAGCAGGCGCTGGCTCTCGGCTGGCGCGATTTCGAGGATGCCGTCCAGGCGGTCACCGCTGCCCAGTGTCAGGCCGACTATTTCGTCACTCGCAACCCGCGCGATTTCAGGCAAAGCCTGGTTCCCGTCATTACGCCATCCGAGTTCCTTGCCTTGATTACTTGACACTGTTGCCTTGGTGCAACAAAACAACACTTTCTTGCCCGAGTGACTAAAAAAACAACAGCGTTTGCTTGTCCGGTCATCCTGAGTCTGGATAATCGACTGCGTCCAACAAGCACATATCCGTGTGGGACAGCTCTGCAGAGCTTTTAACCATAACTGGTTTTATTTTTACTTTCTTAGGAGAAAGCAATGAAAAAATCCCTGATCGCTCTGGCTGTTGCCGGCGCCGTCTCCGCTCCCGCTTTCGCGGCCACCAGCAACGTCGACATCTATGGTGTACTGAACTTCGCCGTCGCGAGCATCGATTCCGACACCGGTACCGAAGATCGCCAGCTTTCGCTTGCTTCCCAGAACAGCCGCATCGGCTTCAAGGGCACCGAAGACCTCGGCGGCGGCCTCGCCGCGATCTGGCAGATCGAATCGACCGTCTTCCTGGACGAGAGCGGCGGCCCCTTCGCGACTCGCAACACCTTTGTCGGCCTCAAGGGCGGCTTCGGTTCCGTCCTGTTGGGCCGTTACGACACCCCGGTCAAGTCGCTGCGCGGCAAGGTTGACAACTTCGGCGACACCCTTGCCGACTCGCGCAACCTGCTGGGCGCGAACGCCGTGTCCGGCACCTCGTCCTATGACCTGCGCCCCAACAATACCGTGGTTTATATTTCCCCGAACTTCAGTGGCCTGACGCTGATGGCGGCTTACACTGCTGATCACGGTGTCTCCGGTGCCGGCGCGACCTTCCCCAGCTGCGTGGCTGGTGCGGATTGTAATGATCGCGACGGCTACAGCGTGTCCGCCGACTACGCCAACGGTCCGCTGATGCTGGGTCTGGGCTATGAGCGCCACAACACGTTGATCAACGCGACCAACGACGAAATCGACCGTAGCATCTGGCGCGCGGTCGCCGGCTTCAACGTTGCCGATTTCAAACTGGGCGCGGTGTATGAGCGCGCGTCGGGCGACGCCGCACTGGCGTCCGACGATCGCAACGGCTGGGGTCTGTTCGCCAACTACGCGCTGGGCAACGTCGTCCTCAAGGCCAACTACCTGACGGTCGGCGACTATGAGGGCGTGAGCGACAGCGGCGCCAAGCAGTACACCGTTGGCGTCGACTACAATCTGTCCAAGCGCACGACCGCCTCCCTGTTTTACGCGCAGATCAAGAACGACACCAACGCCGGATTCGATCTGGGCCGCGCCCAGGGCGTGAGCGACTCCACCACTGTCGCGAATGGCGCGGATCCATCGACCTTCGGCGTCGGCCTGAAGCACGCCTTCTGATTCAACGCCGGGGCAACCCGGTTTGAAAACGAAGCTGAAACGGACTCCTTCGGGAGTCCGTTTTTTTATGCAGTGCTGACTGATGTGTTCAGTCAGCAGCGATCTCGAAATCGTGAGTGATCTCCGCGACCTTGCCGAGCATGATCGACGCCGAGCAGTATTTCTCGGCCGACAGATGCACCGCCTGTTCGACGCGCTTGGGGTCGAGCCCCTTGCCGGTGACGGTGAAGTGGACGTGGATCTTCGTGAACACCTTGGGGTCGGTGTCGGCGCGGGTGGCATCGAGGTCGGCGACGCAGTCGGTGACCTGCTGGCGGCCTTTGCGCAGGATCAAAAGCTGGGGTCAGGTCTTGCATTAATACATTTCCTCGCCTAACCTGAGTGCTATGTCACGCAGAAGCTGGGGTCATCACGCAGAAGCTGCGCAGAAGCTGGGGTCAGGTCTTGCATTAACACATTTCCTCGCCTAACCTGAGCGATATGTCACGCCCATTAAGACTTGAACTGGCTGGAGGTCTTTACCACGTCACCTCGCGCGGCGACGGGCGCGAGGATATTTATCTGGGCGAGGCCGACAGGCTGGCGTGGTTGGATGTGTTCGGGCAGGTTTGCAAGCGCTTCAACTGGGTGTGCCACGCCTGGTGCCAGATGACGAACCACTACCATATCCTGATTGAAACACCTGAAACCAACCTTGCGCAGGGCATGCGGCAACTCAATGGCGTCTACACCCAA
>JAJZRT010000597.1 GCA_021802595.1 Pseudomonadota bacterium | reverse complement strand
CCGGAACGGCCGGCAAAGCAGGGCTGCCGAGCGTTTGGCATGAGATTCAGGCCGGAAAACCGCATGGCGCGGAATTCGCAGGGTTATGCAGAGGTTTCACATTGGCTTCGATGGTGCGCAGAAATTGCAGGAATTCGCTGCTGCGATGGCGCCGGTGCATCTCTCCAATCACCTCGCCCGTTGCGATGTCCAGCGCCGCAAACAGCGTGGTGGTGCCGTGGCGCATGTAGTCATGGGTGCGCCGCTCGGGGATGCCCGGGGCCAGCGGCAGGATGGGTTGCGTGCGATCAAGCGCCTGAATCTGGCTCTTCTCGTCGACGCACAGCACCATCGCCTTGAGCGGCGGATCCAGGTACAGCCCGACGATGTCGCGTACCTTCTCGACGAACAGCGGGTCACTGGACAGCTTGAATGTCTCCTGGCGGTGCGGCTGCAGGCCGAAGGCGCGCCAGATGCGTGTGACGGCCGTCTGCGACACGTCCATCTCGCGTGCCATGGTGCGTGTGCTCCAATGGGTCGCACCCGATGGCACCGACTCCAGCGTCTTGGCGATCACTGCATCGACACGCGCGTCGTCAATGCTGCGCGGGGCGCCCGGGCGCGGTGCGTCAAGCAGCCCGTCCAGGCGCTTGTCGACAAAGCGGGCGCGCCACTTGGACACCGTCTGCGGCGTGACCCGCTGGCGCGCAGCCACCACCTTGTTGTCAACACCGTCCGCACAGGCCAGCACGATGCGCGCTCGCAAGGCAAGCGCCTGCGCCGTCTTGCGGCGCAGCGTCAACGCCCGTAGTTGCTCGCGCTCGGTCTGGCTCAACACCAGTTCTACCTTCGGTCTTCCTCTCATCGCCGCCTCATCGTGTAGCCACATTACACGACAGACTCCCGCGTTGAAAAATAATTCAATGAATTTCTAACTCATGACACTAGGGAAGCGCTGAACAAGTCCTTCGACAATCTCAGGACGAACGGCAACTTGTTGATTCCGTTCGTGGTGAGCCTGTCGAACCATGAGCGGAATCAACTTGTTCAGCGCCTCCCTAGGTTGCCGAAATTATAGGGCGCGCCCTCTCAAATATAAACAATTACATTGTATTTTTTATACAGGTGATATTTTTTATTGACACATTAAAATATATGGCCTAAATTGGCATCCATGGTGAGCCCCCGGCTTGTCCCAGGAAATCCGAGCAAATTCTCGCCGTTCGTCCTGAGTCTGTCGAAGGACAGCTTCCCCAACCATTCAACCCACCAGGAGAGAGAACCATGGCAACCCCCGCATTGGCAGAAGACAAATCGAAGGCGCTCGCCGCCGCACTCGGCCAGATCGAGAAGCAGTTCGGCAAGGGCTCGGTGATGCGCCTGGGCGACCACGACGTCTCGCGCGACATCCAGGCGGTCTCCACCGGCTCGCTCGGACTCGACATCGCCCTGGGCGTCGGCGGCCTGCCGCGCGGCCGCGTCATCGAGATCTACGGCCCGGAATCGTCCGGTAAGACCACGCTCACCCTGCAGGTCATCGCCGAAATGCAGAAAGTGGGCGGAACCGCCGCCTTCATTGATGCCGAACACGCGCTCGATCCCAACTATGCGCAAAAGCTCGGCGTCGACGTCGACAACCTGCTGGTCTCGCAGCCCGACACCGGCGAACAGGCGCTGGAAATCGCCGACATGCTGGTGCGCTCAGGCAGCGTCGACGTGGTCGTGGTCGACTCGGTCGCCGCGCTCACGCCGAAAGCCGAAATCGAAGGCGAGATGGGCGATTCGCACATGGGCCTGCAAGCCCGCCTGATGTCGCAAGCCCTCAGGAAGCTCACCGCCAACATCAAGCGCACCAACACGCTCGTTATCTTCATCAACCAGATCCGCATGAAGATCGGCGTCATGTTCGGCAACCCCGAAACCACCACCGGCGGCAACGCGCTCAAGTTCTACGCCAGCGTGCGCCTCGACATCCGCCGTACCGGCGCGATCAAGAAGGGCGACGAGATCATCGGCAACGAGACCAAGGTCAAGGTCGTCAAGAACAAGGTCTCGCCGCCGTTCAAGGAAGCCTTCTTCGACATTCTCTACGGCCAGGGCATCTCGCGCGAAGGCGAGATCATCGAGCTCGGCGTCGCCCACAAGCTGGTCGACAAGTCGGGCGCCTGGTACGCCTACAACGGCGAGAAGATCGGCCAGGGCAAGGACAACGCGCGCGAATACCTCAAGGAGCATCCTGAAATCGCCCACGAAATCGAGGCCAAGATCCGCGCCGCGGTTGGCGTCAACAACCCGACCGCGATGGCCGAGGACGAGGATGAAGTCGACGCCTGAGCCCGGCGACCTGCGTGAGCGCGCGCTGCGTCTGCTGGCGCGGCGCGAGCACAGCCGCTTCGAACTCGCCCGCAAGCTCGCTCAGGCGGGCTTCGCGCATCACGACATCGAGGCGCTGCTGGATGAATTCGAGGAAAAGAACTGGCTGTCGGACCGGCGATTTGCCGAGAGCTACGTGGCCGACCACCGCGCGCGCGCCGGCAGCGTCAAGCTCGCCTATGAACTGCGGCAGCGGGGCGTGAGCGATGTCATCATCGAAGACGTGTCAAGCAAGAACCGCGACAGCGAACTGGAGCGCGCACGGGAAGTGTGGCGCAAAAAATTCGGCTCAGCACCCGCTGATGCCGCCGAGAAAGCCAGGCAGATTCGCTTCTTGCAAAGCCGTGGATTTACACTTGACACAATACGAAAGATGTTGGCTACCGATTGCAGTGTGGAAATCCAGACCTGATCTGACAGTCAGACCTTGCCAAAGGGTGGAGTTACCCGTTTTGATAGAGGTGCGAATCTTTATCGAAACAGCGCGTAAAGCGCCAAGGGAGTAACCCCATGAGTAGCCTCGATCAGAATGTCATGCCTGCGGGAATAGGCCAACAGGAGTCGGCGCTATTGTAGAAGCGACGGTTCTTGCCTGGTTTTTCAAGTGACTCTCGCCATGATACGCATTGAAAAACGGGGTCTGCATCGAGTCGCTTTTGACGAACGATCGAGGTTCGACCGCAACGGATAGGCGGGTAAATGCGCTTGTAGCGCCATTGCTGCTTTCCCCATCCAGAACGTGTAGTTTGCACTTGATTGTTTGCGAAGACATGGGCGCACGGTCACCCCTGCCCTGGTTTTGACTTTCCTTGCCTTACAGACCCGCCCACAAGAAAACAGACATCAAGGGCGGGGCGAGTTCTTTGCCGCCCACCCGACGCGCTTGATCTTCGGGGTTTCGGGGATGTCGGGTTCGCCTTTCTTTGGTTCCTTTCTTTGGCGAGACAAAGAAAGGAACTTGCCGCCGGGCACCCCCGGCCAACAGTCAGAGACCCGGCGAAATCCTTCACTACTGTTGACAGCCCTTCGACAAGCTCAGGGCGAACGGTGGCCAGGTCAGTGCAGCTTGATCCTCGCCCGCGTCGGCGTGCTGATGAAATGCGCGTAGGTGGTAAGCGAGGTCTTGAACCAGCCGTGCAGGGCGATCTCGTGCATCTTGTGCAGCGACCAGTACACCAGCCGCGCCATCACGCCTTCGATCATGATGCTGCCGCCGGTGAGACCGCCCATCAGGTTGCCGACGGTGGAGAAGCGGCCGAGCGCGACCAGCGAGCCGTAATCGCGGTAGACATACTCGGGCAGCGACTTGCCACGGAAGCGGCTGCAGATCGACTTCACCAT
>JAJZRT010000596.1 GCA_021802595.1 Pseudomonadota bacterium | reverse complement strand
GGTGACGGGGGTGTGGTCAGGCATCAGGGGCGAAGTATCGTTCCGGTGGCAAGGTCGATCAGGGTGGAGGGGCGTTTTCGTGTGCCGATGCGGCCGGCGATCACCCGCACCTGCGCGCCGAATATTCTGCGGCATTCCGCCGCGGTTTTGGCGGGTTTTTTGCCACTTTTGTTGGCGCTGGTGGAAACCAGCGCCATGCCGAGGCTGCGGCACAGGCGCGCGGCGCCGTGGTGGGCGGTGACGCGCACCGCGATGGTGGGGCGCCCGCCGGTCAGTTCGGGCAGGCAGGTCGCGGAGGCGGGAACCACCCAGGTGACGGGGCCGGGCCAGCTGCGATCAACACGCGTCCGGTCTGCGGCGTTCAAAGGACGGATGAAGGGTTTGAGCTGCTTGAAGCGGTCGGCGATCAGCAGCAGGCCCTTGGCGGCGCTGCGGCCCTTCAGCCGGATGAGTCGCTTCAGCGCGCGCGGATTGCGCGGATCGCAGCCGAGGCCGTAGCAGGATTCGGTCGGGTAGGCGATGACGCCGCCGCGTTTCAGGTAAGCGGCAAGCCGCACCGCAGCCTCACTTTTTCCGGTCAAGCGCGCGCCAGCCGATGTCGCGGCGGTATTGCATGCCGTCGAAGTGGATGCCGGCGATTGCCTCGTAGGCGCGCTTCTGCGCCATGCGCACGCTATCGCCGAGTACGGTCACCGCCAGAACGCGGCCGCCGCTCACCACCGTGCGGCCGTCCTGGGCTGCGGTGCCGGCATGGAATACGTGCAGGTCCTCCGCTGCGGCGGGCAGCGCGCCGATGACGGCACCTTTCTGCGGGGCGTCCGGATAGCCGGCGGCGGCGAGCACCACGCCCAGCGCGGTACGGCGATCCCATTCGGCTTCCACCTGGTCGAGTCTGCCGTCGACGGCGGCTTCCAGCAGGGCGACGAGGTCGGACTTCAGCCGCATCATGATGGGCTGGGTTTCCGGGTCGCCCATGCGGCAGTTGAATTCCAGCACCCTGGGCGCGCCATCCAGGCCGACCATGATGCCGGCGTACAGAAAACCGGTGTAGCGGATGCCGTCGGCGGCCATGCCCTCGACGGTGGGGTGGATCACTTCGCGCATGATGCGCGCGTGCAGCTCGGGGGTGACCACCGGTGCCGGCGAATAGGCACCCATGCCGCCGGTATTGGGCCCCTGGTCGCCGTCCTGCAGACGCTTGTGGTCCTGGCTGGAAGCGAGCGCCAGCACATGCTCGCCGTCTACCATGACGATGAAGCTGGCTTCCTCGCCGAGCAGGCATTCCTCGATCACCACGCGGTGGCCGGCTTCGCCCATGCTGTTGCCGGCGAGCATGGCATCGACGGCGGCGCGGGCTTCCTCGGCGGTCGATGCGACGACCACGCCCTTGCCAGCCGCCAGGCCGTCGGCCTTTACCACGATGGGGGCACCGTGCTGGTCGATGTAGGCATGCGCGGCGGCGGCGTCGGTGAAGGTGCCGAAGGCGGCGGTCGGGATGCCGTGGCGCGCCATGAACTGCTTGGCGAAATCCTTCGAGCTTTCGAGTTGGGCGGCCGCCTGGGTGGGGCCGAAAATCCTCAGTCCGGCAGCACGGAAGGCGTCGACCACGCCCGCGGCCAGCGGCGCTTCGGGGCCGACCACGGTGAAGGCGATGTCTTCGTCGCGGCGGACAAACTCGAGCAGCGACGGAATTTCCGTCAAGGGCACATTGACGAGACCTTCCTCGGTCGCGGTACCGCCGTTGCCGGGCGCGACGAACACTTGCGAAACGCGGGGAGACTGCGCGAGTTTCCACGCCAGTGCGTGTTCGCGTCCGCCGGAGCCGATGACAAGGATTTTCATGTGAGTGAGTGGTGAGCAGTAAGCGGGGAGCGGTGAGGGGTGGCGTGAGCTTGACCGTTCACAGCTTCCCGCTCCCCGTTCACCCAAAAATCAATGTCTGAAATGTCGCGTCCCGGTGAACACCATCGCGATGCCGTGCTCGTTGGCGGCGGCGATGACTTCGTCGTCGCGCATCGAGCCGCCGGGCTGGATCACGGCCTTGATGCCGGCCGCGGCGGCCTGGTCGATGCCGTCGCGGAAGGGGAAGAAGGCGTCGCTGGCCATCACCGAGCCGGGCACCGGCAGGCCGGCGTGCTCGGCCTTGATCGCAGCGATGCGGGCGGAGTTGACGCGGCTCATCTGCCCGGCACCGACGCCGACGGTCATGCGGTCCTTCGCGTAGACGATGGCGTTGGACTTGACGAACTTGGCGACGCGCCAGGCGAACAGCAGGTCGTCCATCTCTTTCTCGGTTGGCGCGCGCTGGGTGACGACCTTGAGTTCGGCGTTGAGCAGCACGTCGGCATCCTGCACCAGCAGGCCGCCGGCCACGCGCTTCATGTCGAGCTGCTTTACGGCGCCCGACCAGGCGCCGCATTCGAGCAGGCGCACGTTCTTCTTCGCGGCGACCGCGGCGCTGGCTTCGGGGCTCACTTCGGGCGCGATGATGACCTCGACGAACTGGCGCTCGACGATGGCGGCAGCGGTCTCGCCGTCGAGGCGGCCGTTGAAGGCGATGATGCCGCCGAAGGCCGATTCGGGATCGGTCTGGTAGGCGCGGTTGTAGGCGTCCAGCAGATTCGCGCCGTAGGCCACGCCGCAGGGGTTGGCGTGCTTGACGATGACGCAGGCAGGCGCGGCGTCGAACTGCTTGACGCACTCGAGCGCGGCGTCGGTGTCGGCGATGTTGTTGTAGCTGAGTTCCTTGCCCTGGATCTGACGCGCAGTGGAGATCGTGCCGGCGGGGGCGTCGGACTCGACATAGAAGGCACCGGCCTGGTGCGGATTCTCGCCGTAGCGGCAGGTCTGGGCGCGGCTGAACTGCAGGGTCAGCTGTTCGCCGAAGGCCTCGCGTTCGCCCTTGTCGTTCAGCGCGGTGAGGTAGTTGCTGATGTGGCCGTCGTACTGCGCGGTGTGGGTGAAGGCCTTTTTCGCCAGCTTGAAGCGGGTGGCATCGGTCAGCGCGCCGTCGTGGGACTGCATCTCGGCGACCAGCGCCGGATAGTCGGCGGGGTCGGTGACGATGGCGACATGGCGGTAGTTCTTGGCCGACGAGCGCACCATCGCCGGGCCGCCGATGTCGATGTTCTCGATGGCGTCGTCGAGCGTGTGCGGCTTCGACACGGTTGCGACGAAGGGATACAGGTTGACGCACACCAGGTCGATGTAGCCCATGCCGTGCCCGGCCATCGTCGCGACGTGTTCGGGCAGGTCGCGGCGGGCCAGGATGCCGCCGTGCACTTTCGGGTGCAGCGTCTTGACACGGCCGTCGAGCATCTCGGGAAAACCGGTGTATTCGCTGACGTCGATCACCGCGAGGCCGGCATCACGCAGGGCCTTGGCGGTGCCGCCGGTGGACAGCAGTTCGACGCCGGCCGTGGCAAGTGCGCGGGCGAAATCGACGAGGCCGGTCTTGTCAGACACGGAGAGCAGGGCACGCTGAATTTTCGGGGTGGCGATGGTCATGATGGATTCAGTCGGAAAGGCCGTGTTCGCGCATTTTCTTGCGCAGGGTATTGCGGTTGATGCCGAGCATGTCGGCGGCGCGCGTCTGGTTGCCCTCGGCGCGGTCGAGGATGTAGGCCAGCAGGGGTTTTTCCACCGCGCTCACCACCATGGTGTAGATCTCGCTCGGCGTTTCGCCGTCGAGGTCCT
>JAJZRT010000595.1 GCA_021802595.1 Pseudomonadota bacterium | reverse complement strand
GTCATGTCTGCGGTGGAAAGACACAACCTGGCGAACATGCGGATGACCTGCGAACAATCGCTGGAACAGTTCCGCTGCGTTATGGCGATGATCAAGGGGACCGGGGTGCGCGTGAACGGCACCATCGCCACAGCCTTTGGCTGTCCCTTCGAGGGCGACCAGGCGCCGAGCAAGATCATGCGGACTGCCGCGCGCTACCTCGACATGGGCATGCACAGTGTGACGCTCGCCGACACGACGGGCATGGCCGCTCCACTGCAGGTCGGAGAACTGGTGCAGATCTTTCTGCAGACGTTCCAGGGAGTCCCGCTGACCCTGCATTTTCATAATACGCGTGGCATGGGACTGGCCAACGTGATCGCCGCCGTCGATGCCGGCGCCCGCAGCTTCGACGCCTCGCTGGGCGGCATCGGCGGCTGCCCCTTTGCGCCGGGCGCCACGGGAAACATCTGCACCGAGGACCTGGTGCACATGCTGGAGTTGTGCGGCATCGATACGGGCGTGGACCTGGATCGGCTGCTCGCGATCGCGAAAGACCTGCCGCGCATCCTCGGCCACGACGTTCCGGGGCAGGTCCTCAAGGCCGGGAAAAGGACCGATCTGCATCCGCACCAAGCATCGCCCCAGAGCGTTTGAAAGCGAAGGCATTCAACCCAAAAAAGGTTTGTCCCATGAAAACTGAAGTTTAGACAGACGCTGCTTCCCACCAACTGAATTTTAAACAACCGAAAAACATCAGGAGACAAGACATGGCTTCAATACCCGTAACTCCGGCGCCGTCGCCACAGAATGCGACGATCGCCGCGCGCATCGACCGTTTGCCGCCCTCGCGCACGGTACGCAACATGGTTGCCTTGCTGTCGCTGGGCGGCGCATTCGAGTTCTACGACCTATTCCTCACCGCCTACATCGCCCCAGGCCTGTTCAAAAGTGGGGTGTTCACCGCCACCACCAAGGGGCTGTTCGGCATGGAGGGCATTGCCAGCTTCGTGGCCGCGCTGTTCGGCGGGCTGTGGGTGGGCACGCTGTTCGTGAGCTGGCTGTCGGACCGCTATGGGCGCCGCGCGGTCTACACCTGGTCGCTGCTATGGTACTGCGCGGGCACGCTGGTCATGGCGTTTCAGCACACGGCGATGGGCATCGACATCTGGCGCTTCATCGCTGCCATCGGCATCGGCGTGGAACTGGTGAACATCGACAGCTATGTGTCGGAAATTGCGCCGCGCGCACAACGCGGGCGATATTTTGCGTTCAACCAGTTCTTCGCTTTTTCCGCGGTGCCGGTGGTGGCTTTCCTGGGGTGGATGCTGGTGCCGCAGCAAATCCTGGGGCTGGACGGCTGGCGCTGGGTGGCGATCATCGGCGCGATTGGCGCGGTGTTCGTGTGGTTCATCCGCTTGCGGCTGCCGGAGTCGGCGCGCTGGCTGGCGCAGCATGGCCGGCACGAGGAGGCCGATCGCATCATGCGCATCATCGAGCACAAGGTGCAGGCCGAGACGGGGAAGCCGCTACCGCCGCCGGTCGTGGTGGCGGGGGAGGACGAAACCGTGCGCGGTGCATGGATCGAAATGTGGCAGGGCACGTACCGTCGCCGCACCACCATGCTGATCCTGTTCAACATCCTGCAGACCGTGGGATTTTACGGCTTCGCGGTCTGGGCACCGACCTACCTGATTTCCAAGGGGCTGGATGTGACCAAGTCGCTGGAGTACACCTTCATCATCGCGATTGCCAATCCGGTGGGCCCGCTGATCGGTTTGGTGTTTGCGGACCGCTTTGAGCGCAAGTGGCAGATCGGTATCGCTGCCCTGGTAGTAGCCGCCGCCGGGCTGCTGTTCGCCAATTCTTCGGTCGCGCTGCCGATCGTGCTGTTCGGCATTCTGGTGACGCTGGCGAACAACTGGATGAGCTTTGCATTTCACGCTTACCAGTCCGAGCTTTACCCGACGCGCATCCGGGCGCGGGCGGTGGGCTTTGTGTATTCATTCAGCCGCATCAGCGCGGTGTTCAGCGGGTTTTTGATCGCCTGGCTGCTGGGGCACTATGGCGCCATGGGGGTGTTCAGTTTCATCGCCGCGGCCATGGTGGGGGTGTTCATCGTGATTGCCGCGATGGGACCGAAGGTGACGCAGCGCCGCCTGGAGGATATTGCGCGTTAAGAGGCAGTACTGTTCATCCAGCTCGGCACCCGACATCTGTTCCTGACCGGCGACAAGAGTTTCAAGCCGGTCGCCGGGCTGAACGTCAAGACCTTGCGGTGAAGCCCTGAGGCGCAATACCGGGGATAATAGGCGGTCCCGCGCCCCGCATCCTGGGGCGCAGACTTCCATGGAAAGCAGCGGCAACATGATCAACGGCAAACCCCCCACCATCGGCTTCGTCTCGCTCGGCTGCCCCAAGGCCACGGTGGACTCCGAGCAGATCCTCACCCGCCTGAAGAGCGAGGGCTACGCCATCTCCGGCTCCTATCAGGGCGCCGATCTGGTGGTGGTCAATACCTGCGGCTTCATCGACGCCGCGGTCGAGGAGTCGCTCGACGCGATCGGCGAGGCGCTGGCCGAGAACGGCCGCGTCATCGTCACCGGCTGCTTAGGCGCCAAGGGCGACGTCGTGCAGCGCGCTCACCCGCAGGTGCTCGCGGTCACCGGCCCGCACGCCGCGGCAGAGGTGATGAGCGCGGTGCACGCCCACCTGCCCGCCCCCCTGCACAGAGTCGGCGATCCCTTCATCGACCTGGTGCCGGCCCAGGGCATACGCCTGACCCCCCAGCACTACGCCTATCTGAAGATCTCCGAGGGCTGCAATCACCGCTGCAGCTTCTGCATCATCCCCTCCCTGCGCGGCGACCTGGTCAGCCGGCCGATCGGCGAGGTGATGAACGAGGCCGAGGCGCTGGTCGATGCCGGCGTCAGGGAATTGCTGGTGATCTCCCAGGACACCAGCGCCTACGGCGTCGATCTCAAGTACCGCACCGGCTTCTGGCACGGCCGGCCGGTCAAGACCCGGCTGTTCGAACTGTGCCAGACGCTGGGCGAGCTGGGCGTCTGGGTGCGGCTGCACTACGTCTACCCTTACCCGAGCGTCGATGAACTGATCCCGCTGATGAGCGCGGGCAGGATCCTGCCCTACCTCGACGTGCCTCTCCAGCACGCCAGCCCGCGTCTGCTCAAGCTGATGAAGCGGCCCGCGAGCAGCGAGAACAACCTGGCGCGGATCCGCGCCTGGCGCGACCTCTGCCCGGAGATCACGATCCGCAGCACCTTCATCACCGGTTTTCCCGGCGAGACCGAGGCCGAGTTCGAGGAGCTGCTGCAGTTTCTGGAAGCGGCGCAACTGGACCGCGTCGGCGCCTTCGCCTACTCGCCGGTGGCGGGGGCGGCGGCCAACGAGCTGCCCGGCGCGCTGCCCGACGAGGTGCGCGAGGAGCGCCGGCGACGGCTGATGGAATTCCAGGAGGACATCAGCACCCGCCGCCTGGAGGCGAAGATCGGCAGAACCATCGAGGTGCTGGTCGACGAGGTCGATGAGGACGGCGCGGTGGCCAGAAGCCGGGGCGACGCGCCCGAGATCGACGGTCTGGTCTATGTCACCGACGGCGAGGATCTGGAAGTCGGCGAGTTCGCGCAGGTCACGGTCACCGACTGCGACGTCCATGACCTCTACGCAGAAGTGGCGAAGGGCTAGACGATGGCAGCGAAACCC
>JAJZRT010000594.1 GCA_021802595.1 Pseudomonadota bacterium | reverse complement strand
CCGATATGCAGTACCCGAAGCGCAGCTTGCGCGGCCGCCGTAAAACCGCCGACCGCCTCCCCGACTATCGCGCTTCATTGCTGGGCCTCACGCCTCGGGGGTAAATGCGATTGCCCTGAACTGCCGCCAACCGGACAAATCCTGAACCCGCAACATGATGAGTCGACTGTTGACAGACACTCCAATAAACACTAAAGTTTGTCTGATGAACGGATAAACGTAACATCGGTTAAACTCTGATAAGGGGACGGGCATGGCAGACGCATCGTATGACGCGATAGTAATAGGCGGCGGGCACCACGCGACTATCATTTCCTGTTATCTCGCCAAGGCGGGCTTACAGGTGGCTGTGCTGGAAGGGCACACCGGGCTGGGCGGAGGAGCGGTCAGCGAGGAAGCGCCGGCACCGGGATTTCGCCAGAATCCGCACGCACATTTCACCCGTTTCTACGGTCATCCGGCCTATTCCGATTTCAACCTGCAAGAGGAGGGACTCGAATACGTTTTCCCGGAGCAGAACGAGGGCATGATCTTCGAGGACGGCTCCAGCTTCATCGGCTATTCAGCCTTTCGGGTGGTCGATCCCAAGACGGGCCGAACCGAAGAGTCGCCAGAGAATGTCCGCAAGACCTACGATCAGATCAAAGCATTCTCGCAACGCGACGCCGACATGTATTTGCGATTGTTCGAGCAGTACAAGAAATACTGGAAGAAGGCTTTTCATACCCACCGCTTCACTGCGCCGCCGCCCTGGGGCACGCCTGATGCACTGGAAGCGTTATGTGACATCCCCGACAGCGGAATCGAGCCGGTCCACCAGTTCATGTCGGTGCGCCAGTGTGCTTACGACTTCTTCGAGAGCCCGGAGCTGCGCACGCTGTTCATGCGGGCTACGCCGACATCCGGTGGTTGTTTTCCAGACGACCCGATGGGGCTGCAGAGCCTGGTCCATGTCATGGGTCTGGTGCTGTCGTTCGAGCCCGCGGCGATCGTCAAGGGCGGCACCCAGTCGATTACCGACGCACTGGTGAAGGTGGGAAAAAAGCTCGGCGTCCAGCATTTCACCGGTCACGAGGTAGACGAGATCATCGTCGAGAATGGCAGTGCCACCGGTGTAAAACTGGCGCGTGGCGGCGCCCTAAATGCCCCACTGGTGATCTCTGACCTCGGCGTGCCGCAGACCTTCCTGCGTCTTCTGCGCAATCACGCACTCGGCGACAGGCTGTTGCATCGGGTCAAGAACATTCATTACGACCGTGGCCAGATCTTCTGGGGCAACGTGGCGATGCATGAATTGCCCAAGTACACCGCCGACAACATCAATCCGGGCGTCGGTTCGCAACCGCGCCTATACACCGGCGCCAAGGATCCCGAATATATGGCCAGCCGCTATCAGCACGACATCTTCCTGCTCGGCTTTCCGCAACAACCGTACATTCTGACCGCACCCGACAGCATCTGGGACAGGACCCGCGCGCCGGAAGGCAAGCACACCATTCTGATCGAAGATTTCACCGCGCCGGCGCGGTTGTTCTCGGCACGCGACTGGGGTCGCATCAAGGAGGAGTTCACCGATCGCGCGCTTGAGGAATGGCGCAAGTACGCGCCCAACATGACCAAGGACAACATCATCGGCGTACGCATCTACGGTCCTTACGACGTGCAGGCCGGCAAGCCCGATATGATCGAAGGCGGCTGGACGGAAGGATCGATGTTCGCCTCGCAACTCGGCCGCTTCCGGCCAACCCCGGAACTGTCAGGGTATCGCACGCCGATCAAAAATCTGTACATGTGCTCGTCCAATCTGCATTCGGCCGGCGGTATCGGTCGTGGATCGAGCTATATCGCCTACAAGATCATCGCCCAGGACCGCTCATTAATGCGCATCTGGGAACAGGCCGGGCGCGAATTTTAACGAGAGGAGAGCGGGATGCGTGTCGTCGTCTGCCTCAAGCAGGTAATCGATCCACTGACGCCGGCGTCGACCTTGACGCTCGATCAAAATGATAAAAAGATTCGCGTCGGCATTGTTGCGCCGCCGGTGATCAACGGATTCGACGAACAAGGGCTCGAGGCGGCATTGCGCCTGCGCGAGAAACGGAAAGATATCGAGATCGTCTGTCTGGCCGTTGGCGAGCGCTTCAACAGCGACGTGATGAAGCGCTCGCTGGCCGTTGGCGCCGATCAATTGATCCTCGTCCAGGACGCCTCTCTCGACACCTGGGATCCCTATCCGATCGCCTCGGCTTTGGCAGCCGCCATTCGCCAGATCGGCGGCGCCGACCTGATCATTTGCGGGCGTCAGGGCTCCGACTGGGACAATGCGCTAACCCCCTACATTCTGGCCGATTTGCTGGCGCTGCCGCTGCTAAGCCTCGCCAAGCGCGTAGAGCTCAACGAGGGTAATCGGGTCGAGATCGAAAGAGTGCTCGCCGACGGTTCGATGATGATGAATGCGCCGCTGCCGGCGCTGGTGACGGTGACGAGCGAACTGGGCGCCTTGCGGATGCCGAGCGTCTCCGCGCGCCTGTCGGCGGCGCGCAAACAACCGCGTCAAATCGCTCTGGCCGACCTCGAGGTAAGCGCCGCACCGGTGCGCGCGCCGGAGGTGATCGATCTGGCGATTCCCGTCACCGGGCGAAGCTGCACCTTCATCGAGGCCGCCGATGGGCCGGGTGCGGGTGCTCGCCTGGCCGAAACATTGTTGCAGGCCGGGGCGATCCGTCTCGGCGGGGAGGGCCAATCATGACCGGAATTCTGATAGTTGCCGAGGTCGATGCAGGTGAATTGCGACCGGATTTCAGAGAACTGATGACGGTGGCCAGAGCCATGTCCGCCACCGTTCCCGGCGGAATTGCCATCGCCCTCGTCGGCGCGAAACTGGAAGCGGCAACGCGTCAGGCGGCAAGAATCGGAGCCGATTCGCTGCACGTGATCGATGACGATCGTCTGGCCGATCCCTGGCCCGAAGCCCACGCCGCTGCTTTGATCCAATTGTGTGGCGAACTCTCCCCGAAGATGGTGATCGCTCCGCGCACGATACTCGGCGCCGAGATGGCGGCTCGTCTGGCGGTCCATTGCCGCTGGCAATTGGTCCAGGACGTGACCCAGATCGAAGCGACACCGGACGGCGGCCTAAAATGCTTGAGGCCGGTTTCAGGCGGCGCCGTCGCCGCAACAGTGCGCGCCGGTGCTGGACCTTGGGTCGTGGTGCCGCGTCCGCGAGCCTTCACGCCGGACGAGACCGACACCGGCAGCAGCGTCGTCGCACCCGTACGGCACGCCTTCGAGCCGCCAGTACTGGCGACGGTTTGTGAGGCGCCCAAGCGCATTGCTGTCGAAGGCATCGGCATCGATCGCGCGCAGACGGTCATCGCCGGCGGCGGCGGACTCGGGGGTCCCGGGCCCTTTGCTTTGCTGCGCGAAATTGCCGATTTGCTAGGTGGCGCAGTAGGCGCGTCGCGCGTCGCGGTTGATTCCGGCTGGGTGCAAGCGTCGCTTCAGGTTGGCCTGACGGGCAAGACCATCGCCCCCGATCTGTATATCGCCGTCGGCATTTCCGGTGCGATCCAGCATCTGATCGGTTGCTCGTCAGCGCAGGTGATCGTCGCGATCAATAGCGATGCCTCAGCGCCGATCTTCGGCATCGCCAATTATGGCGTCGTCGGCGATTGGAATGAAGTCATGCCAGCTTTCCGCGACGCATTA
>JAJZRT010000593.1 GCA_021802595.1 Pseudomonadota bacterium | reverse complement strand
CCAAGCGCGCGGTCGAAGAGTTGCAACGCGACGGCATCACCACCTACGCGCTGTCGCTCGATCCGCACGCGGACCAGTACGTCTCGCGCATCTTCGGCGCGAAGAACTTCACCGTGCTTGACCAGGTCGAGCGCCTGCCCGAGAAACTCCCCATGCTGTACATGGGCCTGACCCGCTGAGCCTGCATGGATATCACGCTACGCACCTTTGTCTTCATCGATTCGCTGCAACCGCAGCTGGCGTCGTATCTCGCGACCTCGTCGCAGGGTTTCCTTCCCGTGCCGGGCGACGCCTGTCTGTGGATCGAAGTGGCGCCCGGCATGGCGGTCCATCGGCTGTCGGACATTGCCCTCAAGGAAACCAACGTGCATCTGGGGGAGCAGGTGGTGGAGCGCTCCTTCGGCTCGATGGAGATCCATTACCGCAATCAGAGCGAAGTACAGGAAGCGGGCAACATCATCCTGCGCCAGCTCGGTACTACGGTCGACTCGCGCATGCCCTGCCGCATCGCGTGGAGTGAGATCATCCGCGGTATGACCCCGGACCATACCACCCTGATCAACCGCCAGTTGCGCAAAGGATCGATGATTCTGCCCGGCAAGAGCATGTTCATCCTGGAGGTGGAACCGGCCGGCTACGCGGTATATGCAGCCAACGAGGCGGAAAAGGCTGCACACATTACCCTGGTGGACGTGAAGCCGTTCGGCAACTTCGGTCGCCTGACGATGATGGGCAGCGAAGCCGAGGCGGAGGAGGCCGCTCGCGCTGCCACGCGCGCACTCGAAGAGCTTAATGCCCGAACGCAGAAGATCTGACCCATTCCGCGACCGCGACGACTCCCCCGCGGTGGTCGTGGCTGATCCGAGTTTTCCCTCCCCGTTACGCATCCAGCCAGGCAACACCGCGGTGTGATCGCCGATTGGCCGGAGTCGCCTTGCCGGTGGCATCGCCTTCGTTCGGCAGCGCCAGGATTTCACCTGAGGTATCTGCTTGCCCAGCCTGCCCAGGCAACACCGTGTCGCCCGAACCTACGGGAAGCGCGCTGCCCAGCGCGCCAGGGTGGGGGTGGTGAAGTCCAGCAGCAATGATGGAAAAAGACCGAAGACGAGAATGATCGCTGCCAACAGCAGCAACAGTCCGAGTTCCCGCGGTCGCAGGTCCTGCGCACGCGCGACGGCATCCCGCACGACCGGACCGAAGAAGATGCGCCGGTAGAGGTCGAGGAAATACGCGGCGCCCAGCACCAGGACGAACAGCGCTGCCAGGCCGGCGCCAGCGTGGGCCTGCAGTGTCGCCGCCAGCAGCAGGAATTCTGCCGGGAAGCCCGAGGTGCCGGGCAGCCCCATCCCCGCCAGCCCGAAGAACAGCAGGAAACCGGCCAGCAGCGGCATCGGACGAGCCGCACCACCCAGGCCGGCGACGTCTGTGGTGCCCAGGCGGCGCTGCAGGAAGGCGGTGGCGAGGAAGGCCCCGCCGGCCACCACGGTGAAATTGAGCAGTTGCAGCACCGCGCCCTGCATTCCTTGCAGGCTGAACGCGGAAATGCCGAGTAGCACCAAGCCGACGTGGGACACACTGGCATAAGCCAGCATCGCGCGCAGGTTGGTCTGTGCCAGTGCCGCGACGGCACCGTATACCAGGCCGATCACGCCCAGCCCTGCCAGCACCCCGTGCCGCTACTGCGACGCTTCCGGCGCCAGCGGCGTGGCAAAGCGGATGAGGCCGTAGGCACCCAGCTTCAGGCCTGTCAGCAGTGCGACCACGGCGACCGGGCCTTCCATCGCCAGCAGCGGCAGCCAGTGATGCAGCGGGAATACCGGAGTTTTGACCGCGAAGCCCAGCAGCAGGAGGAGGAATACGGCCTGTCCGGCCTGGCCCTGCAGAGGCGTGCCGAGCAGGGTCGGCAGATCGAAGCTGAGTCCGGCCTGGAGCACACCGCCGCTGAGGCTGGCATGGTTGAAGGCAAGGAGCAGGAAACCGAACAGCAAGGGCACGCCGCCCCCGAACATGAAGAGCGTGTACTTGGTGGCGGCGTAGCTGCGGTGGGGACCGAGGCCCCACAGGCTGATCAGGAAATAGAGCGGCACCAGCGACAGTTCCCAGAACAGATAGAACAGCAGGGTGTCGAGCGCGCAGAATATGCCCAATGTGGCGCCTGCCAGCAGCAGCATGAGGCTGTGGTAAAGGCGGGGCAAGTGATGCACGCTGTTCCAGGAAGCCAGCGCTGCACCGAGGAAGAGCAGCGCCGTCGCAGGCAGGAACAACACTGAAATGCCGTCGATGCCGACGGCGTAATGGACGTTGAGGCTGGGAATCCACTCCGCCTGCTCGCGCAGCTGAAAGTCGGCCTGCGCCGGATCGAAGTGGGCGAGCACGATCAAGGCCAAGACGCCGCCGAGGCCATGCCAGGCAAGCGCAAATGCGCGTGCCGAAAGCGCCTTCGGCAGCGTCCACAACAGCAGTGCGCCAGCCGGATAAGCCAGCAGGAGGAGCGACAGTAGCGGCCAGTCAGACATCGGCGAACCTCGCGGCCAGTGCCTTCAGCGGGGCATCGACCAGTTCATGCAGCGGCTCCATGCGAAAGCCCGCATAGAGCATCACCACCAGCAGTACGCCGGCGATCGCCAATTCCATCGCATTGGGACGTTCCACCGCGACGCCCTGTCCCGGGGCGGGGGGGGCGAGAAAGGCGCGCTGGAACGCCCACAAAAGGAAACCGGCGGTCGCCACGTTGCCCAGTGCCGCCGTCACCGTGGTGAGCGCGCCGAAGCGATGGATCGCCGCCTCCAGCACCAGATGCGCGGCGTCGAATCCGGGCGTCCCCGGCATGCCCATGATGGCGCGGCAGGCGACGAGGAAAGTGAGCGCGAGCTGCGGAATACGATCGAACAGCCCGCCCAGGCGCGCCAGCGTCGTGGTGTGGGTGCGTCGGTACACGAGACCGGTCATCAGCAACATTGTCGTAGCGGCGAGGCCGAAATTCACCGCCAGCAGCAGACTGCCCTGGAAGGCGATCGCATCGAGGCTGAACAAGCCGATAATCACCAGTGAGGTGTGACTGACCACGGCGAAGGCGATCAGCGAGCGCAGGTTGACACGCTGCAGCGCGAGCATGGCCGCGTAGAACACGCCAGTAACTGCGAAGGCGACCACGTAGCGGTGCCACGCGACGACCGCGTCGGGCAGGATCGGCAGGACGAAGCGTACCAGGCCGTAGACCCCGAGCTTGACGCCGAGCAGCAGCGTCGGCGCGATCGCCATGTCGCCGTAAAGCGCGACCGGACGCAGCCAGCCGTGGAAGGGAAAGATCGGCGTGCGGATGCCGAGTCCGTAGAACAGCAGGAAGAACGCGATGCCGCCGAGCCCCGGAGGAATCGGATGGCCGGCAAGCACGAGCAGGTCGAACGTCCACGCTGCGCCGGTGGTGTCGTGGTAGGACCAGCCGACCACGAGCACGCCGGCGAGCAGCATCAGGACACCGACACCCTGGAACTGCAGGTAGCGGCTGGTCGCTGTGGCGCGTTCGGGCGAGAATGACCAGCGCCCGACCAGATGGCCGACGAGCGCAAGTTCGATGACTGACGCCAGCGCGAACCAGAGCAGATCGAGGCTGACCAGCATCGACATCATCATTGCTTCCACTGCCAGGATCACGCCGAGCAGGCGTGACGGTTCGGCAAGCTGGCGCACTCGCGCGTAGAACGGCAGCAAC
>JAJZRT010000592.1 GCA_021802595.1 Pseudomonadota bacterium | reverse complement strand
GGTGGTGACGAAACCCTGCTCGAGGATGCCTTCGATGCTCATAGCGCGTCCTCCGTCCTCATTCCCACTCCAGGGCCCCCTTCATCCACTCGTAGATGAAGCCGACAACCAGGATGCCAAGGAAGACCATCATGGCAAGGAAACCGGCCAGGCCGATTTCCTCCAGCACGATGGCCCAGGGAAAGAGAAAAGCGATTTCCAGATCGAATAGGATGAACAGAATGGCAACGAGGTAATAGCGCACGTCGAACTTCATGCGCGCATCCTCGAATGCTTCGAAGCCGCACTCGTAAGGGGAAAGCTTTTCGCTGTCGGGGCGGTGCGGTGCCAGCAGGCCGCCGGCGATGATCGGGCCGACCCCGACTGCCAGGCCGACCAGAACGAATAAAAGAACGGGGAGGTAATTCTCCAGCACCGCGGGTCCCTCCGGCTATGCCCTTGTCAGGCTGTTGAGTAATTATGAACCGAGTGTATTAGTGCGGAGCGCCGGCTGTCAAGCCGAAAAACAGGTATATTTATCTTATTAATCAGCAACTTATTCGATAGCGAACACTAATGAACAAATCAGGAAATTTGATGGTGCCGACGGCGAGACTCGAACTCGCACGACCTAGGTCACTACCCCCTCAAGATAGCGTGTCTACCAATTCCACCACGTCGGCCAAGGGCGTTTAGCCCCGAAGATGCTTGCTTACTGCGGAATGTCTCCCGCTTTCGATCCGGCATTCTTGCCCGGTACCGATGACTGCGCCGGTGCCGGCACGGCAGGTTGCGTCGTCGCGGGAACGGCCGTGCGATCGAGCACGCTGACCGGCTTGTGCTGCTGGAGCCCGAAATATGCCAGACCCAGGCTGGTCAGGAAGAACAGGCTCGCCAGCACGGCGGTGCTGCGACTCAGGAAATTGGCAGAACCGCTGGCGCCAAACAGGCTGCCCGACGAGCCGCTGCCGAATGCCGCCCCCATGTCCGCACCCTTGCCATGCTGCAGGAGAACCAGCGCAATCAGCGCAATGGCAACAAGAACGTGAACGACCCAGACCAGTGTTTCCATGACTCGATTTTTACTCGACGATGCTTACTTGGCAGCCGCCCGGCAAATCGCGATGAACTCCTCGGCGACCAGGGAAGCGCCACCAATCAGTCCGCCATCGATATCCGGCTGAGCCATTAATTCTGCCGCATTTGCAGCTTTTACGCTACCCCCGTACTGAATAACCAGCGCGTTCGCGATGCCGACGTCGAGCGCAGCCACCTTGTTGCGGATGAATGCATGTACGGCCTGTGCCTGTTCGGGCGTGGCCGTCTTGCCGGTCCCGATCGCCCACACTGGCTCGTACGCCACCACGGCCTTGGCCAGCGAACCCACGCCGGCCGCCTGGATCACCGCATCGAGCTGGCGCGCAACGACCGCCTCGGTCACGCCCGATTCGCGTTCAGCCAGCGACTCACCCACGCACAGGATGGGGGTGAGACCTGCGGCCTGGGCAGCGACGTATTTCTTCGCGACGAGTTCGTCGGTTTCGCCATACAGGCTGCGCCGTTCGGAGTGTCCGACGATGACGTAGCGGCAACCGAAATCGAGCAGCATCGAGGCCGACACTTCGCCGGTGAAAGCGCCCTTGGCCTGCTCGGAGAGGTTCTGTGCGCCCCAGGCAATCGACGATCCGGAAAGCGCAGTTTGCACCTGCGCCAGGTACGGGAACGGCACGCACACCGCTGCCTCGATTCCAGTCAGAGCGGGTTTGATAGCAGCCAGCAGCGCGGCATTTTCCGCCAGGCTGCCATGCATTTTCCAGTTACCGGCTACGAGCTTCTTGCGCATAGTCTTATCCAGAGCGGGAGTCCGCCAAACAAAAGTGCGCGATGGTAAGCGCTATGTGCCTGACGGTCAACCGGCAATCCGACTGCACGTGCATGAGGAATCAGCCGAAACGGCCGGTGATATAGTCTTCCGTCTGCTTCTTGCCCGGGCGCATGAAGATGGTGCCGGTTTCGTTGAACTCGACGAGTTCGCCCAGATACATGAACGCCGTAAAATCGGAGATCCGCGCGGCCTGCTGCATGTTGTGGGTGACAATCGCGATGGTGTAGTCGCTCTTCAGTTCGTTGATGAGCTCTTCGATCTTGGCGGTGGAAATCGGGTCGAGTGCCGAAGTTGGCTCGTCCAGCAGCACGATTTCCGGCTTGACCGCGACCGCACGCGCAATGCACAGGCGCTGCTGCTGCCCGCCGGAAAGCGAGAGGCCGCTCTGAAGCAATTTATCCTTCACCTCGCCCCATAACGCGGCCTTGTTGAGTGCCCATTCGACGCGATCATCCATGGCGCTTTTCGACATGCGCTCATACAGCCGCACGCCAAAGGCAATGTTTTCGTAGATCGTCATCGGAAACGGCGTCGGCTTCTGGAACACCATGCCAATCCGGGCGCGTACCAGATTCACGTCCTGGCTCTTGTCGAGCAGGTTCTTGCCGTGGAACAGAATCTGGCCTTCGGCGCGCTGGCCGGGATACAGGTCGTACATGCGGTTGAAGGTGCGCAGCAGCGTGGATTTTCCGCAGCCGGAGGGCCCGATGAAGGCCGTCACCTTCTTGTGGGCGATATCCAGATTGACGTTGCTGAGGCCCTTGAAGTCACCGTAATAGAAATCCAGGTTGCGGACTTGCAAAGCAGCATTTTCGCCGGCAGGCATGGCTTGATCGGGCACGGGTTGATTGAGCACAGCGTAGCTCCGGAGAAATTAACGTTTGTCTTTATTGCGGAAAACGACGCGCACGCCGATGTTGACCGCCAGCACCAGAAAGGCGATCAGAAGCGCCCCGCCCCAGGCCAGGGCCACCCAGTTGTCATACGGGCTCAGCGCGAACTGGAAGATCACCACCGGCAGGTTAGCCATGGGTTTAGCCATGTTGGTGCTGAAAAACTGGTTGTTCAGCGCGGTGAACAACAGGGGCGCGGTCTCACCGGTGATGCGCGCCATCGCCAGCAGCACCCCCGTCACCACACCCGATTTGACCGCACGCAGCGTCACCTTGAGCGACACCTGCCAGCGCGGCGCGCCAACAGCGAACGCCGCTTCTCGCAGGCTGGTCGGCACCAGCTTCAGCATGTTTTCGGTGGTGCGCACCACCACCGGAATGGCAATCAGCGACAACGCCAGCGAGCCTGCCCACCCGGAGAACCCGCCGGTGGTCGCCACGAACAGCGCATAAACAAACAGGCCAATGACGATGGAGGGCGCCGACAGCATGATGTCCGTCATGAAGCGGGTGAGCGATGCAAACCTGGATATGCGGCCGAATTCGGCAAGATAGATTCCCGCCAGAATGCCGATCGGCGTCGAGATCAGCATGGAAAACAGCAGGATGAGGCCGCTCCCGACGATCGCATTGCGCAGGCCGCCGCCTTCGGAACTGGGTGCGGGCGTGTCCTGGGTGAACAGATCCCAGTTCAGCACGGCAAAGCCCTTGGAAAACAGCGTCCACAAAATCCACAACAAGGCGACCAGCCCCAGGCTCATCGCGAGCATGGAAAGGGTGATGCCGATGCGGTTAAGCCAGACCCGGCGAGTGTAAAGACTCATCATGGTGTTTACAGCCCTTCGGAACCCATGCTTCGGCTGATGAGCCAGCGCGAAATCGCCAGCACGATGAAGGTGATGACGAACAGCACGAGGCCCAATGCGAACAGGGAGGAGATGTGCAGTCCGGGGTCCGC
>JAJZRT010000591.1 GCA_021802595.1 Pseudomonadota bacterium | reverse complement strand
ACTCTGGAAGCGTGGCCGAGCGGTTTAAGGCACCGGTCTTGAAAACCGGCGATGGTGCAAGCCATCCGTGAGTTCGAATCTCACCGCTTCCGCCAGATTCCGGATAGGCGTCCTCCGCCTGTCCCCTACGCCACGCGCAGCGGCCCGACTTCAAGCCGGGCGGACACCAGCAACGCGGAAAACTCCCCGCTCGACAACACCCGGTATTCCTGGTTCCGGACAGCCTGCAGCGGGTCCTCGCCCGCCCCGGGCAGGGCGGGATGGCACATCAGCACGTCGCCATCGCGCGCGCAATCGAGCCAGCGCTTCAGTTTCCGCAGGTAGTCCGCTTCGGAAAGCTCGAACCCGTATACACCGAGCAGACGATGGTTTTGCGGATAGCCGTGACGGCTGGCCAGCGCGCGCAATGGGTTCGCACCCAGCCGGCCGATCAGCCAAGCCTTGGCCACCGCGGCGCGGGGCAGTCCGGATTTCCAGCAGTCGGCGGGAGGCAGCGTCGAGCGCAACCAGGGCCTGGCGGAACCGCAGCGTGCCTGCATGACCAGGATGAGCTGATCCCGTATCACGGGCAATTGATGCACGTGCTGGTGGCCGTCGACGAAATCCGGCAGGCGCCCCATGGCCTCTTCAAAACGCGCGAACTGCCCCTCGATCGCGGCCCGGATTTGCGTGCGATCGAGCAGGCCCCCGTAGGCGCGGCGGATCAGCGCAGGCAGGGCATGACACGTGCCCTGGCCGAAATCCTCGGTGAAATTGAGATGCAGGCCCGCTTCCACCCGGTTCGCCCGCGCCCGCAACACGCGGGCGCCCGACGCCCAGGCCGGTCCGTCCACCAGACAGCTGATCGCGGAAATGCGCTGCCTGTCCGCCAGATCCAGCGCGGCCTGGTTGACGCCTTCATGCAGGCCGAAATCGTCGACGCACACGCTGATGACGCGTTGTGCGGAGGTCGGCGCGGATTGTGGCAATGCGGTCATCCCGTAGAATGCCGGGAGTCTTCCCCGGCGAGTCCTTCATGTTTTTGCTTCGTCACCGTCCGGTTGTCTTCATCCTGGTCGGCAGCATCGCCGCGCTCGTTCATCTCCTCACCGTCATCCTGCTGGTGGAAAAGATGCACCTGGCGCCGCTGGTCGCCAACGTCGGCGGCTGGATGTGCGCGTTCACGGTCTCGTATGGCGGCCACTATTGGCTGACCTTCGCCGACCACGACGCCCCGGTGCTGCAGTCGGCCAGCCGGTTCCTGCTGCTTTCAGCCGCCGGATTCGCCATCAATGAATCGGCCTATGCCATTCTGCTGCACACCAGCCGGGTCCCCTATTATTTTCTGCTGGCGATCATCCTGCTGGGCGTGGCGCTTGCGACTTATCTGCTGAGTCGACGCTGGGCGTTTGCGGGCATCCGCCCCTAGCCGCCAGGTCGCTGCGCGTGAGGCGCCAGACTGCCGTTGTCTGATAGGCTGTCAACGGCGGGATCTGCTTCAGGAAAGTCTCCGTGGTTTCCGTCCCCTTGGGCGCAACAAGCCAAGAGACCGGGTGGCTGCAAACGAAATGCTCGAGTCCGGCATGGTCGACCAGCAGCTGTCCGGCCCTGTCCGGATCGAATTTCCCGGCTTCGGCCATCGCCTTGCGCCAGTTATCGCTCTTGGACGTGTTGGCCGGGCTCCAGTCATCGAATATTTCGACCGGCGCCTTCAGCCCCAGGTAAAACGGCACATCGAAGAACTGATCCCACATGAAAACGACCGGTTCGTCGTTCTGTCGTTGCGCAGCAATCACGCTGCTGACGCTCCGGTTCGTCTTGTGGTTGAACACATTGTTGGCTGCGATCGCCGACACGCACACCGCGCCGGCCGCGACGGCCACCCCCTTGAGGAGACGGGGGGCGGGCACATCCCCCCACTTGCGCACCAGCCCAGCGGCAATCAGGTAGGCCAGGGGCGGCAGCACAGGCAGCACATAGCCCACCAGCTTCGAAGACGGGATGGAGAAGAAACCCACGATCACGGCGGGCCAGATCCACATCAGCGAATGGATCGTCGGTTTCGCCTCGGCTTCCTGCCGGCTGCGTTTCCAGGCGGCAGGAAGCCACCAGGACCAGGGCAGGATGAGCAGCAGGATGACGGGCGGATAAAACCAGAACGGCATGGGATTGTTGAATCCGCCCTCGGCAAACCGCTGGAACTGGTTGTAGACAAAGAAATAATTCATGAAATCAGGGAAACGCGCCTGCATCGCGACAATCCAGGGTGCAGCAACCGCCAGGAAGATGATCAGCCCGGGCATCCAGACCAGCTGGCGCAACAGGGCCAGCCGCCGATTCCAGGCAAGCCAGGCGACCAGCACCAGTCCCGGCAGAACGAAGCCAATCAGGCCTTTCGCCAGGAACCCAAGCGCAGCGCCCAGATAAGCGCCCGCAAGCAGTCCCTTGTAGGGCTTGTTCTTGTCCGCGTTCAGCCCCGCCTCGCCCGCCAGCAGAATGGTGGCGGCAATCAGCCCTGCCACCAGCATGTCGAGGTTGGCGAACTGGGCGCCGCCAAAGAAGAAGGGCTGGGTCACCAGGATCAGCAGCGACCAGCGGGCGACGGTCCTGCCCTTTTGCCGCAGGGCGAATCCGTACAGGGTGAATGCGGCCATCCCGGCGCCGAACAGCGGAGCCAGCCGTCCCGCCCATTCGTGGGCGCCAAACAGGCCGAGGCTGCCCGCCGTGATCCAGTAGAACAGGGGCGGCTTGTGGAAGAAGGGCAAGCCATTCAGCGTGGGATAGAGCCAGTTGCCCGAGGTCAGCATTTCCCAGGCCACGCTGACGTAGCGGCCCTCATCGGGCAAGGCCAGCGGCCTGACGCCCAGTGTCAGCGCCAGCCAGGCCAGCGCCAGCAGGAACCATCCCGCGTCCTTTCTGTTCCAGCCCGCGCTCATCGCTGCGACTCCCGCAACCCACGTCCGGCACGGTGCCGGACCACATACAGGGGACGGCCCTTGACCTCCTCGAAGATGCGACTGACATATTCGCCCAGCACGCCCAGCCCGATGAGCTGTATCCCGGAAAAGAACATCAGACCCACCACGATCGTCGTCCATCCCGGAACGGCGATGCCCCGCAGGAAGTAGTCGACGATCAGGTAGCCGCCATAGGTGAACGCCAGCAGCGCCAGGATGAAGCCCACCAGACTGGCAATGCGCAGCGGCCAGGTGGTGAATGCGGTCAGGCCGTCCAGGGACAGCCGGAGCAAATGGAACAGGTTGAAGGTACTGCGACCGCTGGCACGTGCGGCCGGCACGTAGGCAATCTCGGTTGCGTTGAATCCCACCCACGCGTACAGCCCCTTCAGGAAGCGGTTGCGCTCCGGCAACTCGAGCAGGGCCTCGACCACCGCCCGGTCCATGAGGCGGAAGTCGCCGGCGTCCGGCGGCACCTTGAAGCGCGCACCGGCGTTCACCAGCCGGTAAAACCATCCGGCCCCCTGACGCTTGAACAGGCTTTCGTCGCGACGATGCTCGCGCACGGCATAGACCACGTCGTAGCCCTGCTGCCATTGCGCCAGCATGGCAGGAACCAGATCCGGCGAATGTTGCATGTCGGCGTCCATCATCAGGCAGGTCTCGCAGCGCGCCGCCTCCAGTCCAGCCGTCAACGCGGCCTCCTTGCCGAAGTTGCGCGACAGCTGGATGGCCTGGAATCCAGGCTGCGTCGCCCAGAAGGCGAATACCTCCTGCGTG
>JAJZRT010000590.1 GCA_021802595.1 Pseudomonadota bacterium | reverse complement strand
AAAGGCATTCAGGCCGGTCGGACGCACAACGGCTACTTCTCCATCGACAAGAAGACGAAACGGCTGGTGAATCCCGACGTGAAGACTCGCGGCGAATCCGCCGGCGAGGCCGACGACGTGGACGCCTACGATCTGATTTTGCGCGACAAGGCCCGCTTGCTGAGTTTTGAGGAACCGGTGCGTTTCCTGTTCTCGCACTCCGCCCTGCGCGAGGGCTGGGACAACCCGAACGTCTTCGTGATTTGCACGCTCAAGCACAGCGATAACACGGTGTCGCGCCGGCAGGAAGTCGGGCGGGGCATGCGCCTCGCCGTGACTCAGAGCGGGGATCGCATGGATGATCCCGCCACCGTGCATCAGGTGAATGTGCTGACCGTCGTGGCCAACGAGAGCTACAGGGACTTCGTTTCCGGTTTGCAGAAGGACATCAGCGCCTCGCTCTCCGCTCGACCGCTCCAGGCGAACGAGGAACACTTCAGGGACAAGATACTGAAGACGCCGACGGGCGATGTAACGGTGACGCCGCACATGGCGAAGCTGATCGAGCGCTACCTGGTGAAAAACGACTACTCCGACCCTGATGAGCGCATCACCGAGCAGTATCACCAGGCGAAGAAGGAAGGCGCATTGGCCGCCCTGCCGCCCGAGTTGGAGCCCTACAAGGAGCAGATTTTCCAGCTCATCGACAGCGTCTTCAGCGCTGCTCAGCTTCCCGCTATCGAGGACGACCGCAAGGGGAAGGTGAATCCGCTCAATGCCAATTTCGAGAAGAAGGAGTTTCGGGAGCTTTGGAGCCGCATCAACCGCAAGGCCATTTACGCGGTGGACTTCAAGACCGACGAGCTGATCGACAAGTGCATCAAGGCCCTCGACAAGGAACTGCGGGTGACCCCGCTGCAATACACCGTCACCGCCGGCGAGCAGAAGGAAGAGGCGAAATACGAGGAGATGAAAGAAGGCGATGCCTTCGTCGCGAAGCAGCATCAAACCGACTACCTGGTGACCACGGCAAGTTCCGTGGTGAAGTACGACGTGATCGGCAAACTCACCGAGTCGACGCAGCTTACCCGTCGGACCATAGCCGCCATCTTGCGCGGCATCAATGCCGCCGTCTTCAGCCAATTCAAGACGAACCCCGAGGACTTTCTCCTGAAAGCCGGCACGATCATCAACGAGCAGAAGGCCACCATCATCGTCGAACACCTTGCCTACAACCCGCTCGATGAGACTTACACCACCGACATCTTCACCCAGGAGAAGAAGGAAGACTTGAGCAGGGGTTTCAAAGCGTCCCGCCACATTCACGACTACGTGTTCACGGATTCGACCAACGAGCGGACCTTCGTCGGCGAGCTCGACGCCAGCGCGGAAGTCGTCGTCTATGCCAAGTTGCCGCGGAGTTTCCATATCCCGACGCCGGTGGGCAATTACAACCCCGACTGGGCCATTGCCTTCCAATCTGGCAAAGTGAAGCACGTCTTCTTCGTCGCCGAAACGAAAGGCTCCCTGTCCTCGATGGACCTGCGCAAGATCGAAGAGGCCAAGATCGAATGCGCGCGAAAGTTCTTCGCCAAAATCACCTCAGATCAAGTGAAGTACGAAGTGGTAAACAGCTACGGGAAACTGATGGAGTTGGTGAAGTGATTGGCAAATGGGGCACGCCATTCTGTAAATACGCGTGTCAATTCGCCGTGACGCATACTCGGTGCTGAGCCGGAAATTTTCAACTAAGCCCAGTACTGAAACTGGGTTAGCCGCATGAAAACAAAATAAGAGACAAGCCATGCAATTCCATTGCAACGGATTTCGCCCCGGCGATCCGCACCTATTCCCCGCCGCCGCGTCGGCGACCCCGCATACCGAGACGGTGCCTGCGCAGGTGGATGTACTCATCGTCGGCTGCGGCCCGGCCGGGCTGACGCTGGCGGCGCAACTCGCTGCTTTCCCCGACATCTCCGTGGCCATCGTGGAGCAGAAGGACGGCCCGCTGCAACTGGGCCAGGCCGACGGCATCGCCTGCCGGACCATGGAGATGTTCGAAGCCTTCAACTTCAGCGAGCGGGTGCTCAAGGAAGCGTGCTGGGTCAACGAGGTGACGTTCTGGAAGCCGGACGAAAAGCAGCCCGAGCGGATCGTGCGCCACGGTCGGGTGCAAGATGCGGAGGACGGCCTTTCGGAGTTTCCGCACGTGGTGCTGAACCAGGCGCGGGTGCATGACTTCTTCCTGGAGGTCATGCGCAATTCACCCAGCCGGCTGGAGCCGTATTACGCCCGCAAGCTGGTGGACGTGGCGGTGGACCGTAACGCCCCGGACTACCCGGTGACGGTGCGCATGGAGCGCACGGATGCGGCGCACGCGGGCGAGATGGAGACGGCGCGGGCGCGTTACGTGGTCGGCTGCGACGGCGCGCGCAGCGCGGTGCGCAAGTCCATCGGCCGGGAGTTGGTGGGTGACGCGGCCCAGCAGGCCTGGGGCGTAATGGATGTGCTGGCCGTGACCGACTTTCCGGATATTCGCCACAAGGCGGCCATCCAGTCCAACAACGGCGGCAACCTGCTGCTTATCCCGCGCGAAGGCGGCTATCTGGTTCGACTCTACGTGGAGCTGGACAAGCTGGGCGAAAACGAGCGCGTGGCCCAGCGCAAGATCACGGTGGACCAGATCATCGCCGCGGCGCAGCGGATTTTTTTCCCCTACACGCTCGACGTGAAAGAGGTGCCTTGGTGGTCCGTGTACGAGATCGGCCAGCGCATTTGCGACAAGTACGACGACGTTCCCGCACAGGAGGTCGACAGCCGCTTGCCGCGCGTGTTCATCGCCGGCGATGCCTGCCACACCCACAGTCCCAAGGCGGGCCAGGGCATGAACTTTTCCATGCAGGACACCTTCAATCTGGGCTGGAAACTGGCCGCCGTGCTGCGCGGACAGTGTGCGCCGCAGCTGCTGCACAGCTATTCGGCCGAGCGTCAGGTCGTGGGGAAGATACTGATCGACTTCGATCGCAAGTGGGCCAAGATGATCAGCGACAAGCCGGCCGAAGGCGACCAGGGAGATGCCGGCGGCGTGGACCCCAAGGCCTTTCAGGCGTACTTCGAACAGCACCTGCGCTTCACGGCCGGCATGGGGACCCAATACCGTCCCTCGGTGATCTGCGGCGAAGCGACGCACCAAGGCTTGGCCAGGGGTTTTGCGGTGGGCACGCGCTTCCACTCCGCACCGGTGCTGCGCGTTGCCGATGCCAAGGCGATGCAGCTGGGCCACGTCGGCAAGGCCGACGGCCGCTGGCGTCTCTATGCCTTTGCGGGCCGGAACGATCACGTGGATATCCAGACCGGCGTGCGTGCGCTGTGCCGGTTCCTGCAGGACTCGCCGGATTCGCCGGTCCGCAGATACACGCGCCCCGGCCAGGACCCGGATGCCGTGTTCGACCTGCGTGCCGTCTTCCAGCAGGGCCACCGCGAGCTGGCCATCGAGTCCATGCCGGCGCTGCTGCTGCCGCAGAAGGGCGCCTATGGTCTCCACGACTACGAAAAGCTGTTCTGCCCGGATCTGAAGAACGGCCCCGACATCTTCGACCTTCGTGGCGTGGACCGCGACCGGGGCGCGCTGGTCATCGTGCGACCGGACCAGTACATCGCTCACGTGCTGCCGCTGGACGCGTACCGGGACCTGGCGAGCTTTTTTGCCGGCTTCATGCTGCCCAATCGCTGACAGGGCACCGG
>JAJZRT010000589.1 GCA_021802595.1 Pseudomonadota bacterium | reverse complement strand
CGGCTTCATGGCGCACCTGACGTCCTGGTGCGAACACCACCAGATCCCGTATCAGGGCGTGCCGGTGGGCACGATCAAGAAGCACGCGACGGGCAAGGGCAACGCTGGCAAAGCCGAGATGATCGCGGCAGCCAAGGCGCGCGGTTTCGACCCGGTCGATGACAACCACGCCGATGCGCTGGCTCTGCTGGACTGGGCGATGGCCCAAGGGGGTGTGGCATGCGCATGAGCACACCCTCGATTCCCTGCTCCTTGGGCAGGATGGCACCGCAGTCACCGGCCAACGCCGAAGAGCTCCGGGCCATGCGTGCGGCAGCCTGGCACAAGCAAGGCATCGTCGTGGTGCCGCTGGATGAGATCTTTGATGACTGGGACCGAGCATTTTTGACCGGCATCGCCACCAAGCTCTACGGCGCGCGCACCGTCGCTTCACGCAAGAGCACACCTTGGGCCGAGGGCGAGGTCATTGACCGGGGCGATGGCGAGACCTGGACGGTGGTGGCGACCACGGGCAAGTCGATCACCGTGCAGCGTGACCGTGATGGGGCGCTGGCGACCCTCGGACAACTCGGGGAGGGACGGCCATGACCAAGAAAACCCAACGCGCCAAGGCCAGGGCTGAACGCAAACCGCCTATCGGCCATGAACTGACACGCCCGGACGGCAGCGTGATCCGCTATGTCCGTGAGGAGGACGATGACCAGAAGCCCGTCGACCACTACCGCACCGTGGATACGCTGGCGCTGATGCTCAGGAACGGCAGCATCACTGGTGCCATGCACGATGCCGGCCAGCAGTTCTCGCAGGACTTCGCCCGGGCCTTTGCCAGCGGCGTGGCCAGTAGCCGGCTAGATGGACTGCCCTGCGGCACGGCACTGGGTGAGATGCTGATTGAGCGTAACGCCAGTGCTGCCCGTGCCGTTGAGGATGCGCTGGAGGCAGTGGGCGGTAGTGGCTCTCCGGCCGGATCGGCGCTGTGGTACGTGGCCGGGCTTCAGATGTCGATCCGCGATTGGTCCTTGCGCGATGGCTGGAATGGCAAGCGTGTCGAGAAAAACGAGGCCAAGGGCATCCTGGTCGCGGCACTCGGCGTGCTGGCTCGGTACTATGGTTATGAGCGAACGCAGCGTCCACCAAGGAACACATCAGCGCATATTTAACTTGTCAGGACATCATCCGGACGTTAAGATGGCGTCAATGAATAAAGAAGGAGGTTGCTATGAGCACATTGCACCTATCAAAAACCGAACGGATCGATGTCCGTGCCAGCAGCTCGGTCAAGCAGCTGCTGCAGGAGGCTGCTCGTTCTTGCCACAAGAACGTCAGTGAATTTCTGCTGGACGCCGGTGTGACCGCAGCCAACCAGACGCTGGCAGATCGTCGTCACTTTGTGCTCAACGATGAGCAGTGGCAGGCGTTTGAGCAAGCGCTGGATCGCCCCGTGCAAGCCAAGCCGCGCTTGAAGCAACTGCTCAGTGAACCCGGGGTTCTGGGTTGAGCGCAAGCTATGAACGGGTCCACAAGCTATCGGCTGCGGACTCGGTGGAGGCGTTTGACTGCGGGCAACCGCCGCTCAATCAATTCCTGCAACGCTACGCGCTCGTCAACCAGAAGGCCAATGGTGCCCAGACCTACGTGTGCTGCCTGAGCGTCGAGGTGGTGGGCTTCTACAGTTTAGCGGTCGGCAGTGTTGATCCGCAGGATGCTCCAGCACGCGTCATGAAAGGCTTGGCCCGGCATCCGGTGCCGGTCATGATCCTGGCGCGACTAGCCGTGGATCGTGATCACCAGGGAAAAGGCCTGGGCAAGGCGCTGCTCAAGGATGCGCTGCTGCGCACTGCACAGGCGGCTGACATTGCTGGAATTCGCTGTTTGCTGGTTCATGCCAAGGATGAGGCGGCACGGCAGTGGTACCAGTCCTGGGAGTTTGAGCCCAGTTCGACCGATCCTTACCATCTGTTTCTGATGCTTAAGGATCTCAAGGCGCTACTGGAGGGGTGAATGATGACATTGACCCGGGACTTCAAAGAAACCCTCGCCGCCGGTGTGCGGCGTGATCCGGAATTTGTCCGTGCGTTTGTCGCTGAAGCCATCTCGCTTTTCAAGAATGGCGAGGCAGAGACGGCCAAGCAGATACTGGCTGACTTGCTGAACGCATCGGTCGAACCAAAATCACTGACCGCAGAACTCGGCGATCCGCGGCATGAGGCGATGGTCGCCATCTACGAGACGATGCAGGCGCTGCATCAGATCGGTGCTTTGGACGGCGAAACAATGGACGAGATCGACAGGGCGTGCCGAGCTCAGAACGAAGCCTTGCAGGTACTGCGAGAAGCCGTCGAGAAAGGCTTGCAAAGTGCTGGCGGGCGATCTGAAAGCGCGCAGGTTGTCTTTGACCGCCTGGAGGCAAAGTATCTCGCGATGATTCGAACTGATGGCGACAGTGCCTGTGGCTCGAGGTGACGCAATCTGATAGCTATACCATCACAATAACTCCCCCATGGCCGTCCGGTAAGGTCGGATGCTCTTGGGGCGACGTGCCACCTCCGGGTGGCTTCGTCACATCTGTATCGAGAAAAAATTTCAGCAGAATTTCCGAAACCTGGTTGAATCCCGTCCGGACACAAAGTACAGTATTCATGTACTGCTGATAACTGCGCCCACCGGGGAGACCTTGGTGGGCGTTGTCGTTTCTGGGCCTGGATCAGGCAGGCGTTGCGTTCCCCAATTCGGAGAAGTTAGAGATTTTGACCGCGCCGTCGGGAAAGCGCGCCACCACCTCAAGCTCACCGCCCATCGCCTCAATGTGGCTGCGCAGCGTGGAGATGTACATATCCGTACGCTTTTCGATCTTGGCAATGGAGGGCTGCTGAACGTGCAGCACCTCGGCCAGCATCTTCTGTGACAGCCCACGCGCCTGACGCAGTTCGTTGAGCGGCATTTCTGCCAGCATGGCCTGCGCCTTGGCTTCGGCCCGAGCGCGCGATTCGGGTGACATTTGAGCGCGCAGATCAGCGAATTTTTTAGCCATTGATCAGCCCTTCCTTTCGAAGTTGTTCCAAATGTTCGTCGTAGAGTCGGTCCGCCACCGGTACATTGACGTCGTACCAGCGGTCATCTCCAGTCTTGTCGCCACCGATCAGCAAAATCGCACTGCGGCGAGGGTCAAAGGCGTAAAGCGTTCGATAAGGGTGACCTTCGTGCTGCGTTCACGCATGTGGCTGTGCTTGGAACCGTTGATTCCGCTGCTATGCGGGAAACCCAAATTCGGTCCACGTTCTTCGAGCAGTTGCACTGAGGCTGCCAGCGATTCCTGCTCGGCCTCGGACAGCCTACTCCACCAGTCACCGAACTCATCGGTGTATTCGACATCCCAACTCATAGACTTAATATATCTTTGATGGAATATTCCGTCAAGGGAATGTGAGGTATTCCATGAAACTCCTCATCACCCGTCCGGTGGTTCTCACCGGCGACGGCGGCGTGCGCTCGTTCGTCCCAGGCCTGACGGTCGAAGTCGATGCAGCCACCGCCGAGCATATCCTGGCGCAGCAAGCTGGCATCGCTGCCGAGCCTGTTGCAAACACCGAAGCGCCAGCCACTCCTCGCCGCCGGAAGTCCGCCGATGCTGAAACTTGATGTCACCGCCGATGTGGCCAAGGCGACCGATTACCTCTCGGATCTGGCCCAGCAGAACGTCCCGAATGCCGCCGCCAAGGCGCT
>JAJZRT010000588.1 GCA_021802595.1 Pseudomonadota bacterium | reverse complement strand
GATGTGGGCGCAGGGCATTCCGGCCAACATCATGTCCCTGGGCGGGATTGCCATCGCCATCGGCGCGATGACCGACGCTGCGATCGTGATGATCGAGAACATGCACAAGCACATGGAGCTGGAACCCGGCGCCGACCCATGGATGAAGGCCCGGGTTGCGGCCTCCGAGGTCGGGCCATCGCTGTTCTTCTCATTGCTGATCATCGCCGTGTCGTTCCTGCCGGTGTTCGCGCTCGGTGGCGAGGAGGGCAAACTGTTCAGTCCGCTGGCGTTCACCAAGACCTATGCCATGGCCGCCGCCGCGATCCTGTCCATCACCCTGGTGCCGCTGCTGATGGCGTGGTTCATTCGCGGACACATCCGCCCCGAGGGGGAGAACCCGTTGAACCGGCTGCTCACCTGGCTCTACCGGCCGCTAATCCACGGCGTGCTGCGGGCCCCATGGCTGATCATCGCGCTCGGCCTGGCCTCCGTTGCGAGCCTGTACTTCCCCTGGAAGCACCTCGGCTCCGAATTCATGCCGCCCTTGAACGAAGGCACCCTGCTCTACATGCCGGTGTCGCAGGACCCGTCGATCTCCATCGGCCAGTCGGCCGCGATCCTGCAGCAGACCGACCGCATCATCAAGACCTTCCCGGAAGTGCAGAGCGTGTTCGGCAAGGCGGGCCGGGCACAGACGGCGACCGACCCGACGCCTATCTCGATGTTCATGTCCGTCGTCAACCTCAAGGACCGCAGCACCTGGCCGGCCGGCATGACTACCGCCAAGCTGATCGAGAAGATGAACCAGGCGCTGCAGATTCCGGGGGTGTCCAATACCTGGACCCAGCCGATCAAGGGACAGGTGGACATGCTGACCACTGGATTGCAGACGCCGCTGGGCATCAAGGTCACCGGCGGCGATCTCAACACGCTGAATCGGCTGGGGCAGGAGATCCAGGCGGCGCTGCAAAAAGTGCCAGGCACTCAGAACGCCTATGCGGCACGGGCCACCGGCGGGCGTTACATCGTTGTCGACACCAACCGGCTGACCGCCGCGCGCTATGGGCTTTCGGTGGCGGCCGTGAACCGCCTGGTCGAGACCGCCATCGGCGGCCAGATGCTGACCACCGCCGTCAACGGCCTGGAGCGCTTCCCCATCAGCCTGCGCTATCCACGCGAGCTGCGCCAGTCCCTGGCGACGCTCACGGAAAGCCGCGTCACCACCCCTCAGGGGACCCAGATTCCGCTGGCCCAGGTCGCGACCCTGCGCATCGAGGGTGGCCCGCCCATGCTGACCAGCGATAACAGCCGGTTGAATTCGTGGGTCTACATCGACCTCAAGCCCGGCACCAGCATCGGTAGCTATGTGAACGCAGCGCAATCAGCCTTGTCGAAAGCCGTGCGCCTGCCGCCCGGCTTCACGCTGGACTGGGTCGGGCAGTATCAGTCCCTGGAGCAGGCCGTGCAGCGCCTGAAGATCCTGGTCCCCGCGGTGATTGGGCTGATCGCGCTGCTGCTGTACTTCAACTTCAAGAATCTCGCCGAGGTTGCCATCATCCTGCTGACCCTGCCGCTGTCGCTGGTGGGGGGATTTTGGTACGTCGATTGGTTGGGGTACAAGTTGTCGGTCGCGGTGGGCGTTGGCTTTATCGCCACCGCCGGGGTCGCCGCCGAGTTCGGCGTGGTCATGCTGCTGTATCTCGATTCCGCGCTGGCGCGGCGCAAGCTTCAGGACACGCTCAACACTTGGGACGATCTCAAGCAGACGGTGGTCGAGGGCACGCTGCTGCGGCTGCGGCCGATGGCGATGACCCTGACCATGGTGGTCGGCGGCCTGCTGCCCATCATGTTCAGCGAGGGCGCGGGTGCCGACGTGATGAAGCGCATCGCAGCGCCCATGGTGGGCGGCATGCTGACCGCCGCCTTGCTGGCACTGCTGGTGATCCCGGCGGTTTACGCCCTGTGGCAGAGGCGGCGCCTCGGCCTGGGCGCGGGCCATGCGACGCGGGATGTCTTGTCGAATGCAAACCGGAGTTGATCATGCAACGTCGTTCGTTTGTGACTGTGATGGCGAGTCTCGTGGCCACCTTGTCCGGCTACCTTCTCGGCCGCCGCCCGGCCCGGGCCCAGGGCAACGGCATGATGGGTGGCGGGATGATGGGCTCGGACATGGGCGGCATGATGTCGCCGGAGAACATGCGCGGGCCGATGCGCACAGGCATGGAGTTGTTCGAACGGCACAAGCTGATCCGGCGCCAGGTCACCGATCTTCCCGACGGCGTGCACGACGTCACCACCTCGGCTGATCCCGCCACCGCGGCGCTGATCAAGGAGCATGTCATCGACATGTACCGGCGTCTGGACGAGAACCGTCCGTTTCCCTACCCCATGAGCAACAGCGTGCCACAGATGTTCGCCCACCCGACCCTGTACCGGCGCGAGCTTGAAATCCTGCCCGATGGCGTGGCCGTGACCGAGACCTCCTCAGACCCGGAGATGGTCGCCGTGATCAAGGCCCACTCGCGCGAGCTCGACCGCTTCGCCAAGGACGGCATGCCGGCCATGATGCGCGGGATGATGTGATGTGCAGATTCACGCCCCCGTCCGGACATGGCCGGGAAGGTCTGCCTGACCATCTTGGCGATGCGAAATCTTCGATGGGGGTGTCGCGGCAGCCAATCCCATGTCTTGGCCGCCTTCTCAGCGCTGCCGTATTTGAATGATCTGGAGAATTGTCATGAAAAAACTGTTGATCGTCATCGCATCCCTGCTGATACTGGGCTCCGCCTATCCGGCGTTTGCCGCGGGCAACAATGGGGTGCAAGCCCGGGAGACGCAAATTCAGGCCTGCTTCCGCATGCATGGCCAATTGATGGACAAGCCCGCTTTGCGCAATTGGCAAGATTGTTGGTGGGTGCATGGATTCCTGATGAAGCAATAAGCTCCCAAGCGGCCCATGGCCCTTTGGGCCGTGGGCCTGGCTGCACTTCTTGGCAACGCGCCATGGTTTACACCCACCCGCAAACAGCATGGATTCAAACAGGACAATCCGATGAAACAATACGACCTCGCTCTCATTCTGACCGCCTTCGCAGCTGCCTTGCCGCCGGCTTTCGCCGCATCGAACGCGATGCCCGGCATGGCCCATCGGAACACCGGAGCCATGAGCGGTAAACCCGTCTCGACCCAGGGGTTCATGGCGCATGGGACCATCAACGGCGTCAACGCCAACGCCGGCACGGTGAACATCACGCACCAAGCGATCAAGGCGCTGGGATGGCCCGGAATGACGATGGATTTCGGCGTGCAGAACAAGGCCCTGCTGAAGCAAGTCAAAGCTGGAGAAGCGGTGAACTTCGATCTGGTCAAGGGGCCAACGGGACAGTACCTCGTCTCCAAGATTGCCGTCGCGCGGTGACGGTGCGCTATTGATCCCGGGGGACTTTTCAGGGAACTTCTTGGGGATTCACGGGGCGTGTAGGGTTGTTCTCTCGTCTAAGAGATTCCCCTGGCCACCCCTGTAATCCTCCTCCATTTGGGTTCGAGTCCCATCAGCCACCCCACCCGATGCTAGAAGTGGGCACCCGAGCGGTGCCCATTTTTTTGCCCGCCGCGGCCGCCAGCAGCGCGGCATTGCGGCCCTGCATGCGCACCACCTTGGCGGCGATGGTGATCGCACTGACGATCGCCATGTCGTCATCTCTGCATCGATCAACAGACGTAGCGACACGTGGTGGTCGAC
>JAJZRT010000587.1 GCA_021802595.1 Pseudomonadota bacterium | reverse complement strand
TGGCGTGGCTGGCGGGCAACCGGGAGACGTTCGACCTGGTTTTCGTCGATCCGCCGTTCGACAGCGGGCTGGCCGGGGCGGTGCTGGCCGATCTGGCGCGCCATCTCAAGCCCGGCGGCCACTCCTATGTCGAGCTGGGAACCGAGGTGATGGCGCCGGACGGGTTTATCATCCACCGCAGCGGGCGCGCAGGGCGCTCGCACTTTGCGCTGCTGATCAAGGAATAACGACTCGATGCTGACTGCTGTCTACCCCGGCACCTTCGACCCCATCACGCGCGGCCACGAGGATCTGGTGCGGCGTGCGGTGCGCCTGTTCGATCGCGTCATCGTCGCGGTGGCCGAAGCGCGCAACAAGCGGCCGTTTTTCACCCTGGAGGAGCGGGTGGCGATGGCGCGCGATGTGCTGGCCGACGTGCCGCAGGTCCGGGTCGAGGGCTTTTCCGGGCTGCTGATCGATTTCGTCGCCGAGCAGGGCGCGATCGCGGTGCTGCGGGGGCTGCGCGCAGCGTCAGATTTCGAGTACGAGTTCCAGCTGGCCGGCATGAACCGCAACCTCAAGCCCGACATCGAAACCCTCTTCCTGACGCCATCGGATCAGTACATGTTCATCTCCGCCAGCATGATCCGCGAGATCGCGCAGCTGGGCGGCGACGTGACACCTTTCGTGCACCCATTGGTGGCGCAGCGATTAAGTGAGAAAATAAGCAAAAGCTGATATGACCCGGAGAATGACATGTCAATGATGATTACGGACGAATGCATCAATTGCGACGTCTGCCTGCCTGAATGCCCGAACGATGCCATTTCGCAGGGCGACGAGATTTACATCATCGATCCGAACAAGTGCACCGAGTGCGTCGGTCACTTCGATACGCCGCAGTGCGTCGAGGTATGTCCGGTCGACTGCATCCCGAAAAACCCGGATTACCCGGAGACGAAGGAACAGCTGCAGGAGAAATTCCTGCGTCTGACCGCGGGCAAGTAGGCTCAGGCCGTTTTGGCCAGCGGGCAACCGCTGAGCTCGTCGGCCAGGGCGTCGGCGATGCGCAGGTTGATGCGGGCCAGGCTGTCCAGCTGATCGCTTACGCTGGCGATCGCGGTTTCCAGTTCGGCGATGCGCTCATCCAGCGTCTCGGTGGCGGCGTGGATGCGGCTCACGCTTTCCAGCCGGCGCTTGAGCTGGATCTTGTGCTCGCGAACCTGGGTTTCCATCGGCGCAATCAGGGCCTTCAGCCAGGCTTCGGTTTCGCTGTTGGCCAGTTCGAACACCTGCACGACCTTGCTCGCCAGCGTCTCGAAGAAACGGGCGGTCAACTGGTGCTGGCCGACCGTCAGCATCTTGAACACGGTATTGAAGCGTTCGTCGAAGATACGCTCCAGCCGTGCCATTTCCTTGCGGTATTTTTTCAGGCTGTGATCCGGCGGGTTGACCGCGGCCAGTCCATGCTCGTCGCTGAACTTCTGGTACATCGCCGTCATCATGGCGCGGATTTCCTTGATGGTCTCGGCTGAGGCATCCAGGTTGCCGTCCACCTGGCGGAAGAAGCGGCCCATCGCATCGAGCAGCCCCGCGCTGAAATGGCTTTTTTCCATCGCCTGGCGGGTGTGTCGCACCTCGTTGCGTAGCGCCTCCATGCCCAGCCGCCGCCGCAGCGCCTCGACCTGCGTCGCGAACACGTTGCGCAAGGCATTGAACTGCTCCAAGCCGCGTTCGAACTGCTGCTTGTCCTCGTTGGCCTTGACCATCATGTGCTGGATGACGTCGCGGTTCTTGCCGCGCAGGCCCTGCAATTCGTCGACCTGATCCTGGATCGTGGCGAGCCGGGTTTCCAGCAGCTCGGTGGTCTTGACCACCACATCCTCCACCACGGCCTTGGCCGACTCGCTGACCAGCGCCTGCTTGCAGGGGATGAGTTCCTGCGACAGCGCCGCCTCCAGTTCGGGCAGGCGGCTTTTCGTCAACAGCGCGGTATCGTTCTTCACCTTGGCGACCAGCGCCTTCTGCGCCGACACCGGGTAGACCTGGCTGGCGGGCAGATCGAGCAAGGCGGCGCTGCTGGCAACCTGCCTGGCGATTTCGGCGTCGATCTGCGCCTGTGTCTTGAGTTCGTCCCACAGGCCGTCGATCTTGTTCAGCACCACCAGCCGCGCCCGGCTGGCACCCTGTACCGGTGCGATGTACTGGCGCCAGATCTCGATGTCCGATCGGGTGACGCCGGTGTCGGCGGCCAGCAGGAACAGCACCGCATGGGCGCTGGGCAGCATGTTGAGCGTCAGCTCGGGTTCGGTGCCGATGGCGTTGAGGCCGGGCGTATCGAGGATGACCAGCCCCTGTTTCAGCAACGGATGGGGAAAGTTGATCAACGCATGGCGCCAGCGCGGGATCGCGACGATGCCGTCGCGTTCCAGGCTGCGTGCGGCTTCCTCGTCGGCGGGGTTGATCAGGCCGAAGGCCTCGGCGGTGGAGGCGTCGACGTCGAGCGTATCGGCCAGCCGCATCAGCGTCGCGCTCATCTCCTCGGCGGAATCGAGGTTGAGCGGGAATTCGGTCCAGGCGTCGGCGTCGCGCTTGAAGTCGGCGATGCTGCCCTCGCGGGTCCGGGTGTCTATGGGCAGCAGCCGCAGGGACGGCCGGCGGAGCGGGTCGAAAAACAGCTCGGTGGGGCACATGGTGGTGCGCCCGGCGGACGACGGCAGCACGCGCTGCCGATAATCCGAAAAGAAGATGGCGTTGATGAGCTCGGACTTTCCGCGCGAGAACTCGGCGACGAACGCCACGTTCAGCTTGTCTTCCTGCAGGCGGCCGAGCAGCTGGTTCAGCCGTACCTCGGATTCGGCGTCGCCCAGTTCCTGCACATTGAGCCAGTCGCGCAATGCTTCGACGCGCACGTACACGGCGTCGCGCCAAGTGCTGTAGTGCTCGAATTCGTCAACCAGGGTCGTGGGTTTCATGGGGGCCGATCAGGGATAAGGCACAGTCATTTAACGACATGTTAATGACAAACTTGATTCGGCGCAGCCGGCTTCAGCGCTGGCAGGCCGGGCAGTAGAAGCTCGCGCGCTGTCCCTGCACGATGCGGCGGATCGGCGTGCCGCAAGCCTTGCACGGCAGGCCTGCGCGATCGTACACCCGCGTTTGCAACTGGAAATAACCCAGTTCACCGTCGCTCGCGACGTAATCGCGCAGCGAACTGCCGCCTGCGGCAATGGCCGCCGTCAGCACCTGCTGGATGGCTGCGACCAGCCGCGCACAGGCCGGACGGCTGAGGCGGCGCGCCGCGGTGGCCGGGCGGATGCCGGCATGGAACAACGACTCGGAAGCGTAGATGTTGCCGACGCCGACCACCACCTGCGCATCCATGATGACCTGCTTGATCGCTGCGCTGCGGTGCCGGCACTGCGCGTGCAGCCAGGCGGCGTCGAATGCGGGCGTCAGCGGCTCCGGCCCCAGGTGGGCCAGCAGCGGATGCCGTTCCGGATCCTCGGTCCACAGCACCGCGCCAAATCGGCGCGGATCGCGCAGGCGCAGCGTGCTGCCGTCGTCGAACAGCCAGTCGACATGATCGTGCAGGGCGGCGGGCTCGGCGGGGCCGGCCAGGCGCAGGCTGCCCGACATGCCCAGGTGGACGATCTGCGTGGCCTCGCCAAAATCGAACAGCAGGTATTTGCCACGGCGGGTGATCCCTTTCAGTGTCAGCCCGCCCAGCCGCGCTTCCAGGTCAGA
>JAJZRT010000586.1 GCA_021802595.1 Pseudomonadota bacterium | reverse complement strand
GGCCCGGATGCCGGTTTGCGCGCGCAGCTGTTGCGCCTGATCGACCAGCGCCTGCGCCAGGCTGAGATGAAAGGCGGCCGCGCGTTCGGCCACCGGGCGGACGGTGTCGGTGAGCACGGGGAGCAGCGGTGCCCAGTCGCTACGCCACACCCCGAATGCATCGCGTTGCAGCGGCAGGTCGACGACATGCGCGCCAGCCCTTGAGGCTTCCGCCTCCAGCCGCATCGGACCTTCGCCCTCGAAACTGGCGTGGGTGCAGACGCCGCACAAGGCGGCCGCGGCATCGAACAGGCGGCCGACTGCGGAACTGACGGGGCTGTTGAGCCGGGCCGCCCACGCCTGGCGCAGCGGCTCGGGGGTGAAGGGGGCGTCCTGCCCGCACTCCCACAGCAGCGCCGCTGCAGCGCGCCACGGCTCGCGCCCGGCCTTGTCGCCGCCGGGCAGGCGGAAGGGGCGGAACGAGGCGGCGTGCTGCCAGCGACCGGGCGCGCCGGTGAAGGCCTCGCCGCCCCACAGCGTGCCGTCTTCGCCGAGGCCGACCCCGTCCCAGGTGAACACGACCCATTCGGGGATATCCGGAAATTCCCATGCCAGTGCCGAGGCGTGGGCATGGTGATGCCAGGTTTCGAACAGCGGCAAACCGCTGTCGCGGGCATAACGGCGGGAGCCATAGCCGGGATGGCAGTCGACGATCAGGCGCGTCGCCTGTACCTGGTACAACCGTTGCAGGTCGGCCGCCACCTGCGCCAGGGTATCCAGGCTGCGCGCGGTGTCGAGCTCGCCGATATGCGGCGAGACGACGGCGCGCGATCCCCAGGCGAGGCAGAGCGTGTTTTTCATGTGGCTGCCGAGCGCCAGCACGGGCTCGGGGACGGCCGTGGGCAACTCGAGTTCCAGCGGCGCATTGCCGCGCCCCAGCCGCAGCGGCCGCGGGATGCCGGCGATGACGCGATACACCGGGTCGTCGGCCGGCCGCACGATGGGGCGGTCGTGGTGCAGGAAGGCGTCGGCAAGGTGGGCGAGCCGCGCCTGCGCGTCGTGGCTGTCAGTCAGCACCGGCTCGCCGGAGGGGTTGCCCGAAGTGGCCACCAGGGGTCCGCCGAAGTCGTTCAGCAGCAGGTCGTGCAGCGGCGAGTAGGGCAGCAGGCAACCGATTTCCGCGAGGCCGGGGGCGATGAGTCCGGACAGGCCGGACTCCGTGCGTTTCGGCAACAGCACGATGGGGCGCTCGGGCGATGCCAGGAAGCTTTCCTGTTCCGGCGTGAGGTGCACTGCACGGCGCAGCGCGGAGGAATCGCGGAACATCACCGCCAGCGGTTTGGCCGGGCGCGGCTTCCTTGCACGCAAGCCCGACACAGCCGCGTCGCTGGTGGCATCGCACAACAGGTGATAGCCGCCGACGCCCTTCACCGCGACGATTTTTCCTGCGCGCAAGGCGGCGACGGCAGCTTCGAGCGCGGCGTCGTCGCCGGTGCAGGTTTCCTTGTCCGAGACGAATTGCAGGTGCGGGCCGCACACCGGGCAGGCGATCGGCTCGGCATGGAAGCGGCGGTCGAGCGGGTTCTCGTATTCGCGCTGGCAATCCGGGCACAGCGCGAAGTCGCGCATCGCCGTGTTGGGACGATCGTAGGGCAGGGCGGTGATCAGCGTGTAGCGCGGCCCGCACTGGGTACAGTTGATGAAGGGATAACGATGGCGGCGGTTGGCCGGATCGTGCAGTTCGGCCAGGCAGTCGGCGCAGACGAAGCCGTCGGGGGGCAGGTGAATGGACCCTGCATCGGCCATTTTTGAGGATGCATCAGCATTCAAGCAGGCCTGGCTCGATGCTGCGCTGTCGAGGATGGCAAATCCCTGAATCTGTTCGGCTGTGCAGTCCCGGATGGCGAGCGGGCCAGGCGCCGACAGCGGCGGTGCTTCGCTCAAAAGCGCGTTGCTGAACTGAAGGAGTTGCGCGGGGCGACCTTCGGCGTGGATCTCCACCACGCCATTGGCGTTGCGCACCCAGCCTGTGATGCCGTGCCGGTGTGCGAGGCGGTAGACGAAGGGCCGGAAGCCCACGCCCTGCACCCGTCCGCTGATCGTGATGTGTTGAGCTGCGCGCTCAGGCATCGACGGCTACGCGCACGCCGCCTGCCCACCAGATGCGGCAGGCGCCTTCGTCCGACACCATGCAGGGGCCGACCGGGTTGCGCGGCGTGCAGGCACGGCCGTAGATGCGGCACTGGTTGGGGTAGATCTTGCCCAGCACCACCTGCGCGCAATCGCAGCCCGGCGGCATTTCGCCGGCGCGGCGACGGCCGGGATCGGCGTGGTCGGGAAACAGCAGGCGGGCATCGTGCCTGGCGTAGGCCGGCTTCAGCGCGTAGCCGGAATTCGGGATGATGCCGATGCCGCGCCAGTTGGCGTCGACGATGTCGAGCGTGTGGTCGAGCAGGCGGCGGCCCGTGGGATTGCCGCCGGGATGGGCGACCTCCCGATAGCAGTTGTCGAGAAAGCGTTCGCCGGACTTCAGCTGGCGCAGCACGGAATAGAACGATGCCAGCAGCGACTCGGTGCCGAAGCCGGCGACCGCGGCGGGTATCTCGTGCCGGTCGACGACGAAGGCCCATTCCTCCGGCCCCATGACCGTGGACACATGGCCGGGCGCGACCAGAGCCTCGAAGCCGGGACTGCCCGAGTCAAGCAGCATCGCGACCGCCGGCCAGGTGAGCCGCCCGGACAGCAGGATGGAAAGATTGCCGGGAATGCCTTCGGCGAGCATCGCCGCCGTCGGCGCGGTGGTGGTCTCGAAGCCGGCGGCGAAGAACACCACCGGTCGGTCGGGATTTTCTAGTGCGACCTTGCGTGCATCGAGCGGGCTGGCAATCGGCCGCACGTCGGCGCCGGCGGCCTGCGCCTCGGCGAGCGAGCGCACCTCGCCCCTCTTCACGTTCACCGGCACGCGCAGCATGTCGCCAAAGGCGACCAGGATCACCTTGTCCAGGAGTGCGAGCTGGATCGCCTGGTAGACGTCTTCTTCCGGGCACACGCACACCGGGCAGCCAGGGCCGGGCACCAGTTCGAGCCATTTCGGCAAGGCGCCGCGCATGCCGGCGTGGGTGATCGAGCGTTCGTGGCCGCCGCACACGTTCATGATCTTGATCGGGCGGTCGAATTCGAAGGCGTGGATCTTGTCCAGCCAGGCGCGGGCTTCCATCATCAGGCGGTCACGCTGTGATATGTCATGCCGTCGGACTGGATCGCCGGGCGGCGCGACTGCCCGATGGCGACGCGGGCTCGCTGCGCGGCGAACTGCTCACGCAGCCAGGTCAGCCACGCATCCATACCGAGGTCCTTGCGCGCCGACAGCCGCATCACCGCTGCCGGATTGGCGAGGTTGCGCAGGTGCGCCTCGGCCTTGTCGGGATCGAAGTCGTCGAGCACGGCCAGGAGGTCGGTCTTGGTCAGCAGCATGGCATCGGCGGCGCGGAACATCACCGGGTATTTGGCCGGCTTGTCGTCGCCCTCGGTGACCGAGAGCAGGGTGACATTGAGATGCTGGCCGAGGTCGAAGCTGGCGGGGCAGACCAGATTGCCGACGTTCTCGATGAACAGCAGGTCGACACCGTCGAGGTTCATGTGATGCAGCGCGTCGTGCACCAGATGGGCGTCGAGGTGGCAGGCGGTGCCGGTGACGATCTGGTGCGCCTGCACGCCCTTGGCGCGGATGCGCTCGGCGTCGTTCTCGGT
>JAJZRT010000585.1 GCA_021802595.1 Pseudomonadota bacterium | reverse complement strand
TACGTCCGTCATGTTGCCTCTCCTATCCCGATGGCTAATGCACCGTAATGCTGGTGCATTATGACACCGTTGGGGAGAGCGGCATCCACCCCATCTCTGGGGCATACGTAATTGATTTATATATAATATAAACGAGTTCGAATCTTGCATAGGGCGGTTGTTAGTAGTTGGACCAAGGGTGCTGGGCGGCCTCGACTTCCTAACCATTCCACCTCCCTAAAATGCTAATGCGAACGATTCGCATTGACGCATCATTCGCCACCGCTTAGCTGCCGGTCTCATGAGGGCAGAAAGAATCAGAGCGTGGGCGTGGGCTCACAAGTGGAGCAGTCTCGTCTGCACACTGTTTCTGTTCCTGCTTTGCATCACCGGACTACCGTTGATTTTTCATGATGAAATCGACGTACTGGTGGGTGAGCGACAATTGGTCGGCGCCCCCTCTGCTCGGGCAGGCAAACCCATTGATGCCGTGGTTACGCACGCGCTGGATGATTACCAGCACACGGCAGGCAAACAGGGGGTGCCGCTGTTCATTGGCTTCAGCCCGGACAACCCGGTGATCACCGTCACTGTCGGTCCACGCGCAGCCGCAACCTCTGACGAAATGCGGCTCTTCTCCTATGATCGGGCCACCGGACAAGCCGTGGGTGAAGTGCGCGACGATGGCGTGATGAGCCTGCTGCTGAAACTCCACACCGATATGCTGCTCGGCCTGCCGGGGATGCTGTTTCTAGGCCTGATGGGGCTGATCTTCATCGTCGCGATTGTCTCCGGAGTGGTACTCTACGCGCCGTTCATGCGTCGGCTGGAATTCGGGACGCTACGGCGTGACCGCTCTGCACGCGTGCGCCTGTTAGATGAACACAACTTGCTGGGCGTGGTCACGCTTGGCTGGGCGTTTGCCATTGGCCTGACTGGTGCGATCAACGCGTTTGCCGATCCGCTTACCTCGATGTGGCGGCAGGGCGAACTGAGCCAAATGGTCGTGGGCTATCGCGGGCAGCCGCCGTTGGAGCCGTCTCGCTACGGGTCCATCGACCGTGCGGTGGCGGTTGCACAGGCTGCTGAGCCAGGCCTCATGCCCCAGTTCATCGGCTTTCCCGGAGGGACATGGTCCTCTCCGCACCATTACGCGATTTTCTTTCAGGGCGACACGCCGCTGACGAAGCACATCCTGTCCCCCGTATTGGTAGATGCATCGAGCGGACAACCGACGCAGGTGGGCAAGATGCCGTTGTTTATGCAGGCATTGATGCTGTCGCGCCCGCTGCACTTTGGCGACTACGGCGGATTGGGCCTCAAGCTCGTTTGGGCATTGCTCGATCTGGCGACGATCCGCGTGCTGTGGTCCGGCCTGGTGCTGTGGTGGGGCAAGCGCGGGAGGCACGCATGAAGCGACAGCAACCACGCAGCCCGCTTTCCGTGCTGGCAAAGCCTCTGGCCCTTGCCGCCCTGTCTATCGCCGGGTTGCTTCTGGGCCTTACCGGCGACGGCTGGCGCGATGTGTTTGCCGTGCTGCTGCTCGCGCTGCCCCTGATCCTCTTCCTAACCCACTGGGCGCGCCGCTCATGACGCGCGCCTCTCGTCAGAAAGTTTAAGTATGAAACGCTCTTTCCTCCTTGTAGCCACCGCGCTGGCAAGTGCTCCCTTCAGCCAGGCAGTTGCCCAGACCGCACCGGCAGAGATCGTGGTGACGGCGCAGCGCACCAATGCCACGGCTGTTACCGGCGAAGGCGACCTTGGCGCGCTCGGCAACCAGAAGGCCGAGAACGTGCCGTTCACGGTGCGCTCATACAACGAGGCACTCATCCTCAACCAGCAACCGCAGACGCTTGGACAAGTGCTGGAGAACGATCCCACAGTTCGCACCAGCTATGGCTTCGGCAATGCGGCGGAGCAGTTCGTGATCCGCGGTTTCGCCCTCTACGGCGACGACGTTGGCCTGAACGGTCTTTATGGCATTGCACCGCGTCAGTTAATCGCGCCCGAACTGTTTGAGAGCGTGCAGGTGCTCAACGGTGCTTCGGCGTTTCTCAACGGTGCCGCACCGGGCGGTTCATCGGTCGGTGGCGCAGTCAATCTGCAGCTCAAGCGGGCGCACGCCAAACCGCTCAACCGCGTCACCCTGGGCTATACGTCTGATGCGCATTTCGGTGGCAGCGTGGACATCTCGCGCCGCTTTGGTGAAGACGAAGCGTTCGGCGTTCGCATCAACGGCGCATTTCGCAGCGGAGACGTTTCGGTAGACGGCGAGTTTCGTCGCACTGCGGCTCTCGGTGCTGCATTCGACTGGCGCGATGACAACACCCGGCTGTTCCTGGATCTCGGCTACCAAAAAGTGGAGGTCAAGGGACTGCGCCCCAAGGTAACGCTCGGCACCACAACCATCCCCGCCGTTCCGGCTGCGGATGCCAATTATGCGCAACCCTGGACCTACACGACTTTGCGCGACGTGTTCGGCGTGGTCCGGTTCGAACAGGATCTTGGCGAGCATGCGATGTTGTATGCCACTGGCGGCGCGCGCGACGGCAGCGAGGAGGGCATCTATGGAGGCATCACTGTGACCAATGCTGCCACTGGCGGAGCCAATGGCAATGCGCTCTATGTGCCGCGCACCGACAACAACGAGGCCGTCGAGGCTGGCCTGCGCGTAAAGCTGGGCAGCGCGGTAACGCAGGAGATCAACTTCGGTGGAAGCGCGATCTGGCAGGTCAACCGCAATGCCTTCGACTTCCTTTACGGTCCCGGCTTCGCCGGATTTGCCACCAACCTCTATAATACGCCCCCAGCAGCCATTCCCAGTTCTGCGTTTGTTGGCGGCAATCTGCAAAATCCCTTCCCGGTCAGCCGCACACGCCTGCTTTCGGCCTTCGCTTCGGATACCATCGGTTTCTGGGACAATCGCGTCCTCCTGACCGGCGGGCTTCGCTTGCAGGACATCCAGGTAAAGAGCTACAATTACTATAACGGCGGCGCGCTCGACGGGACCTACAACAAGTCCGCGGCCACCCCGGTCGTTGGCCTGGTCGTAAAGCCCGTTCCTGGTCTGTCACTGTTCGCCAACCGCATCGAGGCACTGCAACAGGGGCCAAGCGCACCGATCGATGCGAGCGTCGTAAATTCGGGTGCGGTCTTCGCGCCGATCAAATCGACCCAGTACGAAGTTGGCGGCAAGCTTCGGGTCGGCACCTTTGATATCGGTCTCTCGCTGTTCCGCATCGACCTGCCGGTTGGTTACTCGGTCGACATCGGGGGCGGTAAGAAGCGGTTCGGCCTGTTCGGCCAGCAGCGCAACGAAGGCGTCGAATTCACAATCAACGGCGAGCCGGTCAAGGGCGTGCGGTTGATTGGCGGCGCTTCCGTGGTCGATGCCAAGCTCAAGCGGACCAGCGGTGGCTTAAACGAGGGCAACCGCGCGGTTGGCGTGCCCGAATGGACGGCAAACGCTGGCCTGGAATGGGACGTTGCCGCCACGGGACTGACACTGACCGGGCGGATGATGCACACGGGCAAACAGGCGGTCAACGTAGCCAATACGCTGGAAATTCCGGGTTGGACCCGGTTCGACCTCGGGGCGCGCTATGTACTCGTGGCTGCGGACAAGCCGGTCACGTTGCGCTTCACCGTCGATAATGTCGCCAACAAGCGTTATTGGGCGTCGGCCTTTGATGTCTTTTCGGCAGCGCTGCTTCAAGGGCCGCCGCGTACCTTCAAGGCCAGTGCGTCTAT
>JAJZRT010000584.1 GCA_021802595.1 Pseudomonadota bacterium | reverse complement strand
GCCCCATTTTCTCCAGCGCGTAGTGATAGATGTCGGGTGCGGGTTTCTTCGCCGGCACGATGTCGCCGGCCGCGATGACCTCGAACCAGGCTTCGGTGCCGGGGCCGAGGCTGTGTTCCAGCAGCACGGTGACGTTTTCCGGGGTGGTCGTGGTGGCGATCGCCAGCCTGAGGCCGGCGGCGCGCGCCTCGATCAGCAGGCGCTTGACGCCGGGGCGCATCGGGATGCCGCCGCGTGCGGCAAGCGCGCTGTAGTGGCGGGTCTTGGCGCGGTGCAGGTCGGCCACCAGTTCGTCGAAATGGTCCGGTTTCCTATAGTCCGGTCGATAGTGGTCGATATAGTGTTTCATCCGCTCCTTGCCGCCGGTGACGGCGAGCAGTTTGCCGTAGAGGGCGACGTCCCAGTGCCAGTCGAGGCCGGCATCGGCAAAGGCCTGGTTGAAGGCGGGACGGTGGCCGTCGCGTTCGGTGTCGGCCAGGGTGCCGTCCACGTCGAAGAGTAGGGCGTGTAGAGTCATGGGTTGCGGCGCTTGAGCGATTCTGATATTAAAGCAGGTTGGGCTTGGCCCGGATTAGACCGAAATTTTCAAAGAGAACAGAGAACGAGATGGCTGAAACTTTGATGCGCTTCGAGCCTTACAAGGCCAAAAAAGGCGAAGAATACATGAACGCGAAACAGCTCGCGCATTTTCGCAAAATGCTCGAAGCCTGGAAAGCCGAACTGTCGCAGGACATCGATACCACCCTGCATTCGATGCAGGACGAGCAGACGGTCTTCGCCGATCCCAACGACCGCGCCACCCAGGAGTCCGACATGGCGCTGGAACTGCGTAACCGCGATCGGGAGCGCAAGCTGATCAAGAAGATCAACGAAACCATCGCCAAGATCGACAGCGGCGACTACGGTTACTGCGAGTCGTGCGGCGTCGAGATCGGGCTGGAGCGCCTGCAGGCGCGTCCGACCGCCACGCTGTGCATCGACTGCAAGACGCTCGAGGAAATCCGAGAGCGCCAGGTTGCAAAGTAAGATAAGAATAAAATAAAAATTGGCGCGTCAGGTCGCCAGATAACTATCCGGAGAAACGCCATGGCCCAGAGCAGTTCCAATCAGCCCGACGAATTCGACCGTTTTTACAATGGGCTGTTGTATAGCGTGATGCGCTGGGACCAGCTGACGGCGTTCTGGCAAAAGGTGGATGCCACGGCAGGCTGGTATCTCTACGCGGTGGGGCAGGATGTTCCGACGGCGCCGTCCGCTGCCGACAAGGTGCAGCAGTTCATGCGCGAACTCGACGAATTGCTGCGGCGCGAGCATCACGAGGACTACTGCGCGATCGTCTACGCGGATGATCTCGACTCGCCCAACTTCGTCAAGATCTACGATCCCAACCATCTCGGCAGTTCGTGCGGTTCGAGCGCGATGAAATCCTCGGTGCTGCCCGGCTGGCTGATGAGCAAGACACCGCCGCGCGAGCTGGAAATGCGGGGCGTGGTGACTGGCCAGCGCAAGCGCTGGTGGCAGTCGTTTCTCGCCGGCGCGGCATAAAAAAACCGCGCCCGGAAGCGCGGTTTTTTGAGCCGGGAACAAGAATTACTTCTTGGCGGGTTCGGCAGCAGCGTCGCCCTTCTTCTCTTCCATTTTCTTGGCGGCATGCTTCTTGACGTGCTTCTTGACATGCTTCTTGGCCTTGGGAGCCGCAGCGGGCTTTTCAGCGGCGGGGGCGGCGCCAGCCGGAGCGGCGGGTGCATCGGCAGCCATGGCGGACAGGCTGAAAGCACCGGCAATCGTGGCGGCGACCAGGGAAGACAGCAGTTTGTTCATCAGTTTCTCCAAGTGATCAAGTGAAGGGATATGCGGCCACGGGTTGCGACTGCATGGGAACCACTATGCGCGGCCAGGCTTACATGAACCTTACGCAGGGCGTTCGAATCCCCACCTTGCATTCGCCCGTATGGAAAGACGGTGGGCCTGACTTTGTGTCAGACTTCAGGTATGAAAATTCTGCTCGTGGAAGACGATCCGACGCTGGGCGAGGCCGTCATGCTGGCGGTCCGGCAGGCGGGTTTCGCGGTCGACTGGAGCCGTGACGGGGTACAGGCGGAAACCGCACTGAAGGCCTATGCCTACGACGCCATGCTGCTGGATCTGGGGCTGCCGAGGCGCGAAGGCCTGGAAGTATTGCGCAATGTGCGCAAACGCGGCGCGACCCTGCCGGTAATGATCCTCACGGCGCGCGATACGGTGGAAGACCGGGTGCGCGGCCTGGATGCGGGGGCGGATGATTACCTGCTGAAGCCGTTTGCGCTGGACGAACTGCTGGCACGGCTACGGGCACTGTTGCGGCGGGCGCATGGCGTGGCCGATACCCAGATACGCATGGGGCGCTTCGGCTTCGACAGCGTGAAGCGGCAAGCCAGCGTGGACGATACGCCACTGGTGTTGTCCGCCCGCGAAGTGGAGGTTCTCGAGATCCTGCTCGGCCATGCCGGTCGCGTCACCGCCAAGGAGGCGATCGCGGACCGCCTGACCGGCTGGGACGAAGGCGTGGGCGACAACGCGGTCGAGGTCTATATCCATCGCCTGCGGCGCAAACTCGAGGGCTCCGGCGTGGTGATCCGCACGCTGCGTGGCCTGGGCTATCTGCTGGAAGCCGAACGTTGATCCGGGAAAATCGGACGAGCCTGCGGCGGCAGCTGATTGTCCGCATGTTGTCGCTGATGCTGCCGCTGTTCATCCTGCTGTGGGTGATCGCCTATTTCTACAGCCAGTATTTCATCAATGCGGCATTTGACCGGTCGCTGATACGGCGTACCTACGCGCTGGCCGACCGGGTGGAGGTCATGCAGGGGCAGGTGCAGGTGGATTTGCCGGTCGCCGCGCGCGAGTTGCTGGTGTTCGACCAGGAAGACCTGCTGTTCCACAGCGTGACCAGCCCATCGGGCCAGGTCGTCGACGGGGAGCAGGACATGCCGCCGTTGCCGGCGTATCAGCGCATCCGGCCAGGCCAGCTGATTCTTTATGACGGCTACAAGGACGGCGAGAAGGTGCGGGTGGCGACTTTCGCGCTTTCGCTCAAGGGAACGAGCGCGCGCGGGACGGCCCTGGTCCAGGTGGGTGAAACGCTGTCGCACCGGTCGGCCATGGCCGACCGCGCCACGCTGGCGATCGTGATCCCGATGCTGCTGATGACCCTGACCGCGGCGGCGGCCATTGCCTATGGCGTCAGGCGGGGCCTCGAGCCGCTGAGCCGGCTGCGGGATCGCCTGTCGGCGCGTCAGGCCTTCGACCTGAGTCCGGTTCCGCTGGAAGGGACGCCTGCCGAACTGCGGCCATTCCTGGACGAGATCAACTCGCTGCTGCAGCGCCTTTCCGAAGCGGTCGAGCAGCAGTCGCGTTTTGTCGCGGATGCGGCGCATCAGCTCCGCACGCCCATCGCCGGTATCCGCGCCCAGGCCGAGGCCGCCCTGGCGGGAGCCCGGCCCGAAGACGCACAACATGCGCTGGCGCGCATTGCCCAGTCGACCCAGACCATGGGCGATCTGGTTCAGAAGCTGCTGATTCTGGCGCGCGTCGATGCGGCGGAAAACACCTTGCGGCTGAACCGGCTGGACAGTGTGGACGTGGTGCGGGAAGTCGCACGGGAGTGGGTGCCCCAGGCGTTGGCGAAAGGGGTGGAAATCGGCTTCGAGACGAATGACCGCGAGGCGTGGGTGATGGGCGATGCCCAGTTGCTG
>JAJZRT010000583.1 GCA_021802595.1 Pseudomonadota bacterium | reverse complement strand
CCGATCTGTCGGCAAGACCGAGGTCGCCCGCCAGCTCGCCTACGTGCTCGGTGTCGAGCTGATCCGCTTCGACATGTCCGAATACATGGAGCGCCACGCGGTGAGCCGCCTGATCGGCGCGCCGCCGGGTTACGTCGGTTTCGACCAGGGCGGCCTGCTCACGGAGGCCATCAACAAGCATCCCTATGCCGTTGTTCTGCTGGATGAAATCGAGAAGGCGCACCCGGATATCTTCAACGTCCTGCTGCAGGTGATGGACCACGGCACGCTGACCGACACCAATGGCCGCAAGGCCGATTTCCGCAACGTGGTGCTGATCATGACCACCAACGCGGGGGCGGAAGTGCTCAACAAGGCAACCATCGGCTTCGCCGGTTCCCGCGAGAGCGGCGACGAGATGGGCGAGATCAAGCGCATGTTCACGCCGGAATTCCGCAACCGGCTGGACGCCATCATCCCGTTCGCCGCGCTGACCGAGCCGGTCATCCTGCAGGTGGTCGACAAGTTCCTGATGCAGCTCGAAGAGCAGCTGCACGAGAAGAAGGTCGAGGCGGTGTTCACCGACGCCCTCAAGGCCTATCTCGCCAAGCACGGTTTCGATCCCCTGATGGGCGCCCGGCCGATGGCGCGCCTGATCCAGGACACCATCCGCAAGGCCCTGGCCGACGAGTTGCTGTTCGGCAGGCTGGCCAACGGCGGACGGGTAACCATCGATGTCGACGCCAGCGAGAAAGTCAGCCTGGAGTTCGAAGAGGCCGTGCCCGTGTAGGTTCGCCAGCTAGAAGTTCACCAGGGCGAAATTACCCATAAAGATTTTGCAAGGGTGGTCGTAAGCCGTTCCAGATACAGGTGCGTTCTGGCCGGGCTTTCCGCTTCATTCCGATGAAGGCGTGAAGTCTGCAGCCAGTCCGGCACTTGCGCCTCATCTTGATCTGGAAAGGATTTCCATGAAGCTGCTGCACCTTGCACCGCATATCGCCGCCCTTACGCTGTTGGGCGTGTTGCCCATCAGTGCCCATGCCGCTGGAGCAGACCAGGGCAATTCAGCCGTCTCCGGCGAAGACCTGACGGCGGCTAGCGAGCGTATTCGTCAAACCGGGGAGAAGATGCGTGAGGATCTGAAGAAAGCGCGGGCCCGGCTTGAAGCCCAGAAGGCGGAGGAAGCGCGCCAGCAAGCCGAGCGCAAACGGCAGGAGGAACTGGCGCGCCAGCAGGCCCTCAAGGAAAAACAGCAACGTGAAGCCCAGCAGGCGGCGCAGGAGCGGGCCCGGCGGGAGGCTGCTGCCAAGGCAGAACAAGCCGAGCGCGAGCGCCAGGCAGCCCTGCGCGCGAAGCAGCAACAGGCCGCCGAGCAGGCAGCTGCCAGGGCCCGGGCAGCCGAAGCGCTCAAGGCGGCGCGCGAATCGGTCGGGGTGCGGGCGTTCGGGGATGACCGGCAGGCCGCCAAGGCCCGTGCCGCGGCAGCGCTCAAGAAAGCGCGTGAATCGACGGGCGCGAAGGCGTTCGGGGACTGACGCGCTGCCCGGGTAGCAGAAACAAAAAGCGGCGCCTGGGGCGCCGCGAAAAACCCGGTGTGGCAGGAGGAGGAGCGCCTGGGGATCTAACCCCTACCGGGAAATCTACAAGGGAAATCTACTCCGTCTGAATATAGGCCAACAAACTGCGTCTGCCATCGGCATATTCGTTCAGTCTGACGTAGTGATTTTGAATTACGGCGCGAATGTTTTTTTCTTTAGCCCGTTCCGGCACGCGCTCCGACAGCTTGCTCAATACGGACGAATCCCGCACCATACCGGCCATTCGACGAATCCCGGAGTGTTGATGAAAAGCCGACGCGCCTCTCTCGCTGCCGCCTTGGCCGTATCCATGGTGCTGTCAGCCTGCGAACAGCCGGTCACGTCGCCTCCGGACGCTGTTGCCGCCAAAGTGGGCGGCGAGATCGTCAGCGAATTCGAACTGGAACGCGCCGTGGCGCGGCTGGGCCCCATGAATGCGGCCGAGTCGGCCGCGGCACGCGGCAAGGTGCTGGAGGCCCTGATCGACCAGCATCTGGTCAGCCGGGCCGCCCGGGATGCCCGGCTGGACAAGGCCCCGGAAGTTGCGCTGGCCATGCAGCAGGCGCAGCGACAGGTACTCGTGGAAGCGTATATGGAGCGCCTGTTCAAGGATATGCCGCTCCCTTCGGAGGCGGACATCCAGGACTACTACACCCGTCATCCCGAACTGTTTGCGCAGCGCAAGGCATACCGCGTCCGGGAAATCGAACTGCAGCTGCCCGCAGGGCGCATCGCCGAGGTGGAGACACAGCTGAAGCAGAGCCGCAACCTGTCCGACTTCACCCGCTGGCTGGAGGCACAGGATATTGCAGCCAGGTCGGCCGAGGCGGTGAGGCCGGCGGAAAAGATCCCGGCCGTCATGCTGGCCCAGCTGGTCAACATGAAGGACGGGCAGGTGGTCGTGGTGCCGATGAACGAGAATCGTGTCAGCGTGCTGCAATTGCTGGGCAGCCAGGCGCAGCCTGTCTCGCTGGAACAAGCCCGGGATACAATCGGCCGCCTGGTCCTGGACGGGAAACGCAAGACCCTGCTGGATGCCGAAATCAATAAACTGCGCGCCGCCGGCAAGATCGAGTATGCCAGCGGCTTTGTTCCGGCGCCCGCGCGTTCATCCGGGCAGGCCGACAAGCCTTGAGCCCGACATGATTCGGGTCGCTGGCCACGGCACGGTGGATTCCGGCATGCGCTTCCCCGGAGTCTGGAACAGAATTTGCCTCATTCGAACGACACTTTCCTTACGAGAGCACTCGACATGACCCTTATCCATCCTGTGATTCTTTCCGGAGGCTCGGGCACCCGCCTGTGGCCGCTGTCCCGTGCGGCCCTGCCCAAGCAGCTGCTGCCGCTCGCCAGCGACCGCAGCCTGCTGCAGGACACTGTCAGCCGATTGGCAGACATGCCGGAAATGGCCGCACCGCTGATGGTCTGCAACGTCGAGCACCGCTTCATGATTGCCGAGCAGATGCGCCAGATCGACAGCTTGCCGCGTGCCATCGTGCTGGAACCGGTGGGACGCAACACCGCCCCGGCGATCGCCGTCGCCGCCCTGATCCTGTCGCGCGACGATCCCGATGCGCTGATGCTGGTGTTGCCTGCCGATCACCTGATCGGCGACATCGCCGCCTTCCATTCCGCGATCCGCACCGCAGCACAGGCGGCGCAGAAGGGCCACCTTGCCACGTTCGGCATCGTCGCGGCCACGCCCGAAACCGGCTATGGCTATATCCGCAAGGGTGCGCCGCTGGCGGATGCCGCAGGGGCGCACCAGGTGGCGGCCTTCGTCGAGAAGCCCGATCAGGCCACGGCGCAGCAGTATGTCGAGTCCGGCGAGTATTTCTGGAACAGCGGCATGTTCCTGTTCCGCGCGTCGGATTTTCTCGAGGAGCTGGACGCGCTGCGCCCCGACATCCTGGCGGCCAGCCGGGCGGCGCTGGAAGCGGCCAAGCCCGACCTCGACTTCGTGCGGCTCGATCCTGCCGCCTTCGAGGCCTGCCCGTCGGAGTCGGTCGACTATGCCGTCATGGAGCACACGCGCCGTGCGGCCGTGGTGCCCGCGGACATCGCGTGGAACGACATCGGTGCCTGGTCGGCGCTGTGGGAGGTGGCGCCGAAGGACGAGCAGGGCAACGCCATCCGCGGCGACGTCATGCTGGAAAACGCCCGCAACAACTTCGTCCG
>JAJZRT010000582.1:291-3735 GCA_021802595.1 Pseudomonadota bacterium | reverse complement strand
ATCACCCGCCGCTTTGGCGGCAGCGGCCTCGGCACCACCATTGCCAAGCAGCTGGTGGAAGCGCTCGGCGGCCAGATCGGATTGCACAGCCGCGAAGGGGAAGGCACGACATTCTGGTTCGAATTGCCATTCACCCTGCAGGCGAGCCAATCCGGTCCCGTGCCCGAACAGTTCGACGCGCCGATGCGGGTGGCGATTCTGGCTGGCGGCGAGCTGACGGCCCGTATTCAGACCGTGATCCGCAACTGGGGGGCCGACACCCTGGCGGTCGACAACACCACCCACCTGGCTGCCGAGTTGTCCACCTATCTGTCGGGTGGCACACCGCTGGGCGCAGTCGTCGTGGAACGCAGCGCCCTGCCGGGCGATCCGGTCGCCTTCCTGCACTTGCTGCGTGACGACCCCAGCCTGGCCACCTTGCCGGTCATCCTGATCGAATCCGACGACCGCGTCGCGCTGTCGCGCGATGCGCAGCTGTTGCGCGGCGGCTACGCATCGGTGCTGCGCACGCCCGTCAACACGACCCTGCTGTTCAACGCCATCCATGCCGTCGTCAGCCACGACATGCCCGCCAATGTGGTCTCGCTGGCCCGCCACTTCCAGTCGCAGGCCGACCATGCGCCGAGCCTGAACATCCTGGTGGCGGAAGACAATCCGGTCAACCAGAGGGTGATCCGCGGCCTGCTTGAGCATGCCGGCCACAAAACCTATCTGGCGCATGACGGCGAAGAGGCACTGGCCATGCTCGAGTCCGACGAGCAGACGTTCCACCTCGCCATCATCGACATGCACATGCCGCAACTGTCCGGGCCTGAAGTGGTGCAACGCTGGCGCTTCATGGAAACGGGGCATTTGCCCATCATCATGCTCACCGCCGACGCGCGCGCCGAGGCACAGACGGCGTGCCAGGACGCAGGCGCAGACACCTTCCTCACCAAGCCCGTCAATAGCCGCGAACTCGTGGATGTGATTGCCCGGCTGGCACATCAGCCGATCCAGACCCCCGCTGCGGCAACACCGTCCCCTGCACAGCACGAAGAAGAACTGGATGAGTCAGTGCTCGACAACCTCGCCCAGCTGGGCGGGCACGCCTTTGTGCAGGATCTGCTGGCCAGTTTTACGGAAGACAGCGAACGCTCGCTGCGCGACATCGAACGCGCCCTCGTCGCGCAGGATTATGGCCAATGGCATGACCAGCTGCACATGCTCAAGGGCGGCGCCAGCGATGTCGGCGCCAACCAGCTGGCACACCTGTGCGCCGCAGCCGAGCGGATCAAGCCCTATGAAATGGGTGACATCGGCGCACGCCAGAAACTGGACGAAGTGCGGTTTGCGCTCGCCGAAGCGCAAGCCGCACTGACAGCCTATCTGGATCGCACGTTACGCGCTGAAAGCGTTTGACGGGCCCGCTGCGACGGCCGTTTCAACCTTGCTCGTTTGCCGGCTGACCAGTCGCTCCATCATCCGCAAGTCCTTGGGCTCCAACCGCAACGCGGCATCCACCCAGACTTCGGTGATACGGATCAGTTCGTCGTATGAGGCAGGCTGGCTGATTTCGCGCGCACCGCGCAAGGCGAGAATCCCGTTGCGGGATTTCTCTTCGCGCCGAACGTAGTCATACACCGCGGCCTCGCCTTCTCCCGGCTCGGCCAGCACATCCACCACCCCCATTTCATAAAGCTCTTCCGCCAGATAAAGCTTTCCGCTGAGGATGATTTTCTCGGCCTTGTGATGTCCGACACGGCGCCCCAGGAAGGTCATCGCGCCCATGCCCGGGAACAGGTTGAAGAGGATCTCCGGCAAGCCCATCCGGGCGCCGCGCTCGGCGATCAGGACATTGGCCGCAAGCGCGCTTTCAAATCCGCCGCCGAGCGCCTGCCCCTGAACCAGGGCAATGCTCGTCACATTGGGCCTGTTCAGATGGCTGTGCACCGCATACGAACAGTCGATGCAGGATATCGCGTAGTGGTAGAGCGCATCGCGGTCGCGCGCCGCAATGTGCTGCATGAACAGATTGAGGTCGCCCCCCAGGCTGAATGTGTCGGGCACGTTTGACGCCAGCACGAAATATTTCACGTCCGTCTCGGCGGGGTCGTCGATCATGCCCACCATGCCGTTCCCCCAGGCCAGCAACTCGCGCAACAGGGTGGGGGTGAAGCAGGGGCGGGGTTGCGCGTGCATGTAGCCCCAGGCGATCTGGTTATGCGGATCGAAATACGTGGTGAGCTGCGAATAAGAGTTCTGCTGCGGTTGCAGTGCGGTCCGTATAGCTTGCAGGTGCGCCATGATGTGTATCTCCACGTAATCGTTGATCGGTCATGCGACGAATTTCCGGCATGTGTCGAAAGACTAACGCGGGCGGTGTGGCCGCTCAAGCGTGGAATCGTTACACGCCACGCAACTCAACATCTAGTGGAATCCAGTGTTCCGGAACGCAATATCGGGGCACCAGAACAGAATTCTAGAACGTCCATACCATGCGCAGCGCCAGCGTAAACAGAAGCAGCGCAAAAACCCGCTTCAACGGACGGACCGGCAGGCGATGGGCGGTGCGCGCCCCCAGCGGCGCAGTCAGCACGCTGCCCAGCACGATGCCGGCAAGCGCCGGCAGGTAGACGAAGCCCAGGCTGCCCATCGGCAGGCCACGCGCATGCCAGCCGCCCAGCACATAGCCCGCCGCACCGGCCAGCGCGATCGGAAAGCCGATTGCGGCCGAGGTGGCGATCGCCCGGTGCAGCGGGACGTTGTGCCACAGCATGAACGGCACCGACAGGGTGCCGCCGCCGATGCCGACCCAGCTCGACACGGCGCCAATCGCGCCGCCCGCCAGCGTCGTTGCGATGCGCCCCGGCAGTCCGCGATGCGGCGCCGGCTTGAAGTCCAGCCACATCTGGGTGGCTGCGTAGAACAGGAAGACGACGAAAAACACCTTCAGCACATGGGCCGACATCTGTGCCGCCAGCACCGCGCCGGCCAGCGTGCCGAGCACGATGCCGGGGGCGATGCGCCAGACCAGCGGCCATTCGACGGCACCGTGGCGATGGTGCGCGCGCACGCTGGAAAGCGAGGTGAACAGGATGGAGGCGAGCGAGGTGCCGAGCGCCAGCTGCGGCTCCATCCCGGCAGCCAGGCCATGCGCGTGCAGCAGCATGATCAGCACCGGCACGATGATCAGGCCGCCGCCGACGCCGAGCAGGCCGGCGACGAAGCCGACCGCCAGCCCCAGCGCACCGTAGGCGGCGAACAGCGCCGGGTCGACCATCAAAGATGCTGGACGATGAAGGCGTACTCGGCCGGATCGACGGGCGTGATCGACAGCCGGTTGCCCTTCTGCAGGATGCGCATGTTGGCGAGTTCGGGATAGCCGCGGATCTCGGCCAGCGGCATCAGCCGCGTCTTCTTCACCAGCTTCACGTCGACGTTGAACCAGCGCGGCGTTTCCAA
>JAJZRT010000582.1:0-281 GCA_021802595.1 Pseudomonadota bacterium | reverse complement strand
CGCCGCCACGCTGACCTCGGCCAGCCCGGCAATGCCCGGCTCGGCGCACGACGAATGGTAGAACAGCACCTTGTCGCCAGGCTTCATCTGGTCGCGCATGAAGTTGCGCGCCTGGTAGTTGCGTACGCCGTACCAGGCGACGCTCTGCTTCGGCATGGCAGCGAGGTCATCGATGCTGACGTCGCTCGGTTCGGATTTCATCAGCCAGTAACGCATGGGATTTCTCGTTGTTCCTGATACACGCCGCACCCGTGCAACCAGGGCGGCAAGGCCTCGCAGGC
>JAJZRT010000581.1 GCA_021802595.1 Pseudomonadota bacterium | reverse complement strand
GGGCCTGTTCACACTGCTGGTATGGGTGCCTGTCGTGCTGTCGGGCCATGCGCATGCCGCGCAGTGGGGCGAGTTCGTGATCTCCTGGACGCTGACGGCCGGCGCCTGGGTGGTGGCCGATTCCTACCGCGGCACGCCGTGGTTTGCCGTGGCGAAGCGCTGGCGGCGAACGGGCGCCGGCGCTGCGGGCTAGCCGGAAGGTTCGAGCGGAGACGACGGCCCGGCATCGGTCTCGGCGGGCTGCATGGGCAGGATCACCGGAAGCGCTGCGAGAATCTCAGGGTGACGGCCTGGGCGGCCAGTTGCGATGGGTTTCGTCGATCGCGCTGGTCAAGCCGATGTCGCGGCCATCGGGATCGGCGACGATGGCATAGCGCGCGCCCCAGAATGCGTCGAATGGCCGCTGGCGTCCCCTGTGGCCGGCCGCCAGCAGACGCGCATAGATCACATCCACGGCGGCGCGCGTCGGCAGCACGAAGGTGGCCAGGGTGGCACCGTCGGGAACCTCGTTGCGCCAGGCTGCGTTGTACAACTGCGCCAGCGGGCGGTTGTCGAATTCGAGCTGGATGCCGCCGGGCATCTGCGCGGTGGCGTGGCGGATGCCGTCGGGCGAGGGTGGGGCTTCGCGCGCGGACAGGCCGAGTTCGCGGTAGAAGCGCAGGGTGGCGTCGAAGTCGGCGCACACCATGTTCACCTGATCGAGGCTGGCCGATTGCCCGCCGGCCTCGGCACCGCGCGGCGATGCCGGATCGCCGCCGTGGTCGGCAACGGCCGACGGATCGACCGCGTGGTTCATCGTGCCCTGCCCGGGGGTGATGAACAGCGCCGCGCTCGGTGCGTGTACCCGTGCCGTGTGCCAGGTGCCGCGCGGCACGATGGCGAAATCGCCGGACTGCGCCAGCCGCACCCGACGCAGACCCTGCGGCTCGTCGAGCACGAGGTCGAAATCGCCGCGCAGCGCGCAGACCAGCTCGTCGCCATGCGGGTGGATTTCCCAGTTCGGCCAGTCGCTGTCGAAGGCGAAGCTCGACACCAGCGTACGGCCGGCAAAATCGCCGTAGCGGCGCTGCAGCCGCTGCCAGAAGTCAGCCGCGTATTCGATGGGGGTGGCGCGGCCCTGTGGGTCGTATACCGCGAAAGTGTGCTCTAGCGCCGAGGCCGATTGGACTGCAGACATGGCGACGACTCCAGTTGCCGGATCGAACCGATGTGGTTCCAGTCTCTTCTTCAAGATCGGATCCGGCGCGCCGGCCCTGGCAGGAGCCCGGGGTTCTACCCCGTCTCCAAGGACGGTTGGGTACGCCTGAAGGCCTGAAGTGGTCCACGTCGCTCATGCTGCTGAGGATGTGATGATCTTTCAGGAGTTGCCGGTACTCGGCACGGGTGAACTAGCGCCGTGGTCCGAGTGCAGGATCACCGAGCGGTGCACTGCCAGCCAGCAGCACCGCCTTCTGCACCAGGTGCCGGTCTTGCACCGGTGATATCGACTAGCCCACCACCTTGCCCGAGTACAGGTCGATCACCGCGCACAGGTACAGCCAACACGCACTGATGTCGGGCCCTGTCCAGTGCAAGCCTGTCACAGCGACCGGACTGCGCAGGGCGTCATTACGCGCCTACCGGCAGAGTTCGGGACCTCGGGCCAGCGCCCATGCACGCTCATCCGCGTATGTGGCCCGGTAGCGCCTCCGGCCGCCATGGCGATTGACCTCACGGCTGTTGGTCGATGGCGACCGAGCGCCCGACCGATCGCGCTCTGAAATTCGCCGCGCTTCCAGCGCCTCCAAAGCTCGTCCTGCTGCGCCGCCGCTAATCCTGGCCTCCCAACTACCGCCATCCAGCATCCCCCGGCACAGGGCTGCAGCCGATCACGGCCGCCGGCCCCGGGTGGAGGGCTGTTGTGGCGGCCGCAGGAAACGAAAGACTGGCAAGCGGGCAATCTTGCCCGCACTCAAGGAACAGTCATGTCAACCGTAACAACATCAGCATCCACGGTAGCGCCGCTCCAGCCGGAAAACCTGTTCGCCATCGCCCAGGCCTACGAACGCAGCGCCTCCAGTGCCATCGCCTTCCGCAGGATGTCCCGCTGCGACGCGTTTCCGTGGTTCGCGGCCACCCGCAACCCGGCGTTCAACGCGTTCCTGCTATGGGATGCGCCCGCAGACCTCGCCGGCATGGCCGCCCACATCGACAAGCTGCTGCGCGAGGACCGAAGTTTCATGCGCGTGGCCGTATCGGGGGTGGACCGCAACACGGGCGAGTGGCGCGGCATGGTGGTGGTGCGCCCCTACGAGGACGGGCATGAGCTAGGGCTGGCGCTGCACCCCAATGTTTGGGGTCAGGGCATGTTCCCGCTGTTCATGGCGCCCGCCGCGGAAGTGATCCGGCAGGCTGCCGCGCCGTGGCCGGTCTATGCGCGCACGCACCGCGAGAATCTGAAGATGCAGACCATCCTGCGCCGCTGCGGGTTCCAGGAAGCCGGCAAAATGACGGAAACCAGGGTCAACGGAGAACAGATACCCCTAGACGTCTTCCGTCTCGGTCCCGGCTGGGTTTCGCCGGAGATGGTTTCGTTCTGACCGTGCGGTCAGCGCACCGGGGATGCAATGTCCCCGGTGCCACCGTGTGCGCGCAGCCAGTTCATGAACGCGCCCGGGGCCATAGGCTTACCCACCAGCCAGCCCTGCAACATGTCACACTGCATCGCCTGCAAGGCGTTACGCTGCCCCGGCGTCTCGACGCCTTCCGCCACCACCAGCGACCCAAGGCCGTGGACCATGCGGATGATGTTGTTGACCATCACCCGGTGGGTATGCGAGTCCGGCAGCGGAGCTACCAGGGAACGGTCGATCTTCACCACCTGGGACGGATAGCTGGCGACATAGGTGAAGCCGGCCTGCCCGGAGCCGAAGTCGTCAATTGCCGTCGATACTCCGAGTCCGCGAAGTGCGGCAACGACATCGCGGCTGCGCTCGGGCTGGCGGATCATGGACGATTCGGTGATCTCCAGCAGCAGCCTTGACGGCGGCAGTCCGCGCGTGCGCAGCACGACGTGGACGGCGTCGACCGTACCTGGGTCGTCCACCGAATCCGCGGAAAGGTTGACTGCGACTCCGAACGGGGTGCCTCCGCGCGCGGCCTGGGCGGCAAATGTGACGGCGCGGTCGAGCACGAACCGGTCAATCGCCGTCATCCAGCCGGCGTCCTCGGCCAATGGCAGGAATGCGCCCGGGAGCAGCAGGCCATGCTGCGAATGATTCCAGCGCACCAGTGCCTCGGCGTACACCGTGCGTCCGTCCAGCGCATCGACGATTGGCTGGAAGTGCACATCCAGGCGGTGGTCGTCGATGGCAGCGCGCAGATGGGTCGTCAGCACCGGATCCAGCCCCGGTCCGGCCAGCCCCGGATGGAACTCCACGTCATGCTGGGGTCCCGCCTTGGCCGCCGCCAGCGCGCACTCCGCCTGGATGATGGTCTTGTGGACCGTGCTGGTCGGCTCATGGCATGCGCGGCCGATGCAGAACTGGATGTGCACTGGCACACCGTCGAGCACGAATGGAGCCGCCAGTGCGTTGCGCACACAGGCTAGGCTGGCGCGCAACGACTCCTGCCCATCGGGCGCCCAGATCGCGAAACGATCGTCGCCGTAGCGATAGGCCTGCTGTGGCAGGCGCAGGTTGTTCTGGATGCGTGCAGCGATCTCGACGAGCGCCCGGTCGCCCTCGCCAGCGCCGAAC
>JAJZRT010000580.1 GCA_021802595.1 Pseudomonadota bacterium | reverse complement strand
GCAGTGGCGACCAGCACACTCATGCCGGGCCGCTCTGCGCGGATACGCTCGATCAACTCCCAGAACTGCCGCCGCGACAGCGGATCGATGCCGGTGGTGGGCTCGTCGAGGATCAGCAGGTCAGGGTCGTGGATCAGGGCGCAACAGAGGCCGAGCTTCTGCTTCATGCCGCCGGACAGCTTGCCGGCGGGGCGCTCGGCGAACGGCGACAATCCGGTGGCCTGCAACAGATCGGCGATGCGCCGTTCGCGCTCATGGCGGGCGTGGCCGAAAAGCCGTCCGAAGAAGTCGACGTTCTCGAACACCGACAGGGTCGGATACAGGTTCTTGCCAAGGCCTTGCGGCATGTAGGCGATGCGCGGGCACACCGTGCGGCGGTGTTGCGCATCGGCCATGTCGCCGCCCAGCACCTCGACCCGTCCCGTCTGGATCGCCCGCGCGCCGGTGATGAGCGAGAACAGGCTCGATTTGCCGACGCCATCCGGCCCGATGACACCGATCATGCAACCTTCCGGCAACTCGAGGCTAATGGCGTCCAGCACGCGTTCCTTGCCATAGCGCAGACCGAGTCCACTGATGCGAACCACGGCCGCAACGTCCGGCGAGGGGGCGACGCCGTCGCGTTCGCTCATTGCGGTAGCTTCAATTGGAGACGATCGGGCCAGGCGGCATTGGGATCACTTCGCACGTAGGCGACGCCGGGCAGGCCCGTTTTCACCTGGAGAATGTGTTTCTTGAGCAGATCGAGCGGAAGCTGGGCGCGTACGCGGAACATCAGCTTTTCGCGCTCGCTTGCCGTCTCCACCGTTTTCGGCGTGAACTGCGCGACGTCGGCGACGAAGGACACGCTCGCCGGAATCACATACTGTGGCGCGGCGTCGAGCACGATGCGCACCTCGGTGCCGAGCGCCACGCGCCCCGCCACGGCGGTCGGCAGGAAGAAGGTCATGTAGACGTCGGCGAGATCGACCAGGTTCAGGATGCGTCCACCGGCGCCGACCACTTCCCCCGGCCGGGCGACGATGTACTGCACCCGGCCGTCGCGCGGCGCCTTCAGTGCCGTGTCGTCGATGTCGACCTGGATGCGCTCGATGCTGGCCTGCGCGGCGGCGGCGGAAGACTGGGCGCCCGCCACCTGGGAACGGGCGCTGGCGATCGCCGACTCCATGGCGGCGACCTGTGCCCGCGCCGCAGCAAGGGCGGCGCGGGCGCTTTCGACCCGTGCCCGCTCGTCCTCTACCGCCTGGGGCGAGAGAAAGCCCTTGTCGGCGAGCGCCGTCGAACGCGCCAGATGCGAACTGGCGGCCTTGAGTTCCACCTCGCGCTGTGCCACCACCGCCTGGGCCGCGGCGCGGTCGCTGTGGCGCTGCGCAATCTGGCTGTTTGCGGTGGCCACCGCGCTGATCGCCTGCTGCAGTTGCGCCTCGGCCTGCCGGCGTTGGGCGTCGAGCACCTCGGTATCCATCAGCGCCATCACCTGTCCGGCGGTGACGAATTCGCCTTCGCGCACGCGGATATCCTTGAGGCGGCCGGCCGATTTCGCGGCGACGTCGATCTCGACAGCCTCGATGCGGCCGTTGCCGCTGACCAGTCCGGTTTCGGTTTCCTTGAGTCCATAGTGCTGCCAGGCGAAAAATACCACCACACCGGCGACCAGCACGGCCACCGTTCGGATTAACCATCTCTTTTGCTGTGGGGTCATCGTTGTTTTTACCTTGCGTGGTGTTGTTCGATAAATTCTGGGCCGGTTAATTGCATATGGCCACCGTGGCGAGTGGTCGTTGCCTTCGCTCGTCCACGCTCACGTTTGCGTGAGGAGGTCGCTGACCATGCGCCGGAACACCCTCACCACGCCATCCCGGTCAATGTCGGGATTGCGGATGGCGCGAATACGCAACCCCTCGAACATGGCCGAAATGGCTTCCACCAAACCGGCTAGCGTGGCCGCGTTGTCCTCATGGCCGGCAGCCTGCCTCGTAGCGCGGATAGTTTCTGCGAGGCTGTTCCGGCACTGTGTGTCGGCAGCACGCACGATCTCGGCGATATGCGGATTGCGCGCGGCTTCGGCGACGATTTCCAGTTGTAGTCCAGCCGTGCCCGGGTCGAGATTTTCCCGTACCCCCTCGATAGCGCGCTCGATCATGGCCGCTTTGGCGTCGCTTGCTGCACGCAGTTCAGCGGTCAGCGTCAGTAGCCGCTCCAGGTCCTGGGCGACGATGTCGGCAATGATCGCCTCCTTGTTCTCGAAATAATGATAGATGTGGCCGGTGCTCATGCCGGCCGTTTTTGATATCTGCGCAATGCTGGTGCCATGAAAGCCGTGTTGGCGGAAGCAGTCAGCTGCGGCTGTGCGGATTTGTGAGCGTCGCACATCGGCTCGCGAAGTATCGGATGGCTGGTTGGAGGTGGCGGTCATGTTAGGTCTCCAAAATCAGGGAGGAGTAGACGTGCTTGAGGGTACTTCGAATCTTGCGTTTCCTTGAATACTAATATAGATTGAACACTCATTCCAGATTGAACGATCAATCTGGAATGAGTTAACCCTTCATCAGGACGCCTGCCAATGCAGGCGGCACACATTCACGAAAGGCTATCCATGCAGATCGCACGCATCCTGCAACTCCTACCCGTAGGTTTGGCACTGGCAAGCAGTCTGTTGCTCAACGCTTGCAGCGGCGAGCAACAGAACGCGCCTGCCGGCGGCATGCAAGGGGCGCCTGCGGTCACGGTGCTGACGGTACGGGCAGAATCCGTGCCGGTAACAGCCGAACTACCCGGGCGCACTTCGCCTTATCTGGTGGCCGAATTGCGGCCGCAGGTGGGCGGCATCGTCAAGCAGCGCCTGTTCAAGGAGGGCAGCGATGTCAAGGCAGGTCAGGTGCTGTATCGGATCGACCCGGCGACCTACCAGGCGGCCTATGACAGTGCACGCGCGAGTCTGACACGGGCGGATGCCAACCTGGAAGTCGCGCGGCAGAAGGCTGTGCGTTACGCCGATCTGGTGAAAATCGAGGCGGTGAGCGCTCAGGCCAACGAAGAAGCACAGGCCGCACAGAAGCAGGCCCAGGCTGATGTCGGCACGGCGAAGGCGGCACTCGACAAGGCGCGCGTCGATCTCGACTTCACCCGTGTCACGTCGCCGATTGCCGGACGCATTGGCCGTTCGACTGTGACGGCGGGGGCACTGGTTACCGCGAACCAGCAAGCAGCGCTCGCCACGGTGCAGCAACTCGACCCGATCTATGTCGACGTGACGCAGTCCAGTGCCAAGCTGCTGGGCCTGAAACGCGATCTCGAATCCGGTAAGCTGCAGCGAGCGACGGGCAATACTGTACCGGTGCAACTGGTGCTGGAAGACGGTAGCGTCTACGGTGCCGAAGGCCGGCTGGCGTTCTCGGAAGTATCTGTCGACGAAGGCACCGGCAGCGTGACGCTGCGCGCGGTGTTTCCCAATCCGAAGGGTGATTTGTTGCCCGGCATGTATGTTCGCGCACGCCTGACGCAGGGCGTGAATCGCGCTGCCATGCTGGTGCCGCACGCGGCCGTCAGCCGCACGCCGCGCGGGGAAGCGCAGGTGATGGTGGTGAACGCCGAGAACAAGGCCGAGGCGCGCATGGTCAAGGCAGAGCAATCGATCGTCGACAAATGGGTGGTGACCGAGGGCCTCGCCGCGGGTGACCGTGTCATCGTCGAAGGCCTGCAGAAGGTGAAACCGGGTGCGCCAGTGCAGGCGCAGGAGGCC
>JAJZRT010000579.1 GCA_021802595.1 Pseudomonadota bacterium | reverse complement strand
GACCCGTTTGGTGACCGCCTTGCCGGTAACCTGATCGACCGTGGTGGTCGTCAGCTCAACCCCACTCTTGTCGGCCCAGTTGCGGGTGCCTCCGGCAACGGCAACGAGATCGGCAAGCGAGACACCTGGGCCCACGAGGTAGTTTCCAGGTCCCTGCACAGCGCCGTGAATTTTAGCCAGGTGATCGGTCAGGAAATCCGCAAGCACCAGAGGCGTCACGTCGAGCTGTTCGGCAAGTTCTGCGAAATTTTCAGGCTTCTTGAGAGCTTCATCACCACCGTTCTGCTCTCCATTGCCATTCGCGAGCATGGTTTGCCCGGCATTGGGATTCAAGGTAGGCGCGCCCCCAGCCGTATTGACGGTCGAACTACCGCTCAGGCTCGAGATTGCGCGTTCACTTGCCGTTGCCCCACTCTGGGCGGCTTTTGCCGCCTGAATAGCCGCAAGCGCAGCCCCATTATTTCCACCCGTTCCGGTTCCAGTCATCCCTTGCAGAGGCGCCATTCCAGCCGTCGAGAAATTGAAGTTACTGGCAACTGCGGCAGACGGATTTCTCAGCGCCGCGCTTACAGACTGCTGATAGTTCGCATACTGGTTGATCACCTTGCGGACCAGTTCGAACTCGTCCATCGAGAAGACTTTGACGACGTCGTCGCTGTGCAGGATCATGTCTGAACGACCGTTCAGAACAGAAACCGGCGAAAACGCAATCAGCTTGCGCAAGTAAGTTTTGGGATCACGCCGCGAAATCAGCCCAATCAGGGTATAGGGTGAATCTCCGAGCGCCCCTGGGGCTCTGATGACCTGCGACAGGGTCGTTGCATGGGTGATGGGGAAGGCGCCTGATAGAGCCCGCCCCCCTGCGAGGGTAGCGCGACTGATAGCCTGGTCTGCGGCCGGCTTGACATAGAGAATATCGCTGTCGTGCATCGCCGACGCCAGAGTGGCCTCTGTCATCCGCGACTCGCCACTTGGCGTCACCCTGAGCACCGAAAGATGATAGGCGCCACGAACCTCAAGGCCGCCGGCGAGGGAGACGAGGCTCCTAACCGATATGGCCTCCTGGCCCGGAGCAAGTTCGTAAATCCCGGGCCGGCGCACCCAGCCAGTCACAGCCACCGTGGGCCCAAGCGGCGGCACCAGGATGCGGTCGCCATCGGCGAGCGCGATCGACTTGGCCGCACCATGCTGGGTCAGAAGATCATAGAGATCGATGTGGGTGACATGACCATTACGAATGAGTTCAACGTTTCGCAATGAACCGGTCTTCTTGACACCGCCGGAGAGCAGGATGGCGTCAACCGGTGTAGAAAGTCCGGTCACAATACGGGTGCCGGGATTGGCCACATCGCCCACTACCAGAACCGAGATCTGGCGGAGCTGTCCAAGCGTGACATAGGCCTGCGTCGCAACGAAGGCCCGCTTCACGGCCGCGTCCAGATCGTCCTTGAAGGCGCCCAGCGTCCGCCCCGCCGCGAGGATGGGCGCAAGCTTGGGGAGCACGACCTCGCCACCACGGGTGACCGGAACCGTATACTGGGCATTCACCTGACCACGCAGATCGACAATGATTTCATCGCCCGGTCCAAGCACGTAATCATTGGCAATCGCCCCTACCTGCGGGACGGTCACGGTCTGGCCCACCCCGAGCTGGTCGTAGCCGAACTGCCGAAGCCGGACGCCTGCCCGGCGCGACAGGATCTGCTCGAGGCGGGATAGAGGGAGTTTCGCGCTGGGAGATGGGGCTGGCTTCAAGACGGTCGCGGTTGGCAACTGGGAGCTCTGGGGTCCACCGGCGCCACTCGCACCGCGCGCCTGCATGAGTTGCTGCAGTTGGTCCGAGGAGAGCGGAATGCCCGAGAGTGACGTCTGCGCGAATGCTGCCCCCGGGATGAGCCCGAGAACCAGAATGACCGCCCAGTACACCTTCAGCCGCCGCCACGCCGAATTGGTCAGCTTGCGCCCAAACCCCATATAACGCTCCCCACAGGACCGTGAATATCCTTCCGGGACGTATCACACCAAGCTCCGCCCGTGAACAAAAGAATTTACTTGCCAACGGTTTAGCAGACCGGCAAGGAGGGTGAGGAGTGCGCGCATGCGGCGCGACGCGCATGGCTCAGCGGGCGGGCAGGCTTTTGGGTGTCGTCACAGAACCATGAATGGGTCCGGGCGTAAACGAACCGGGGCGGCAACCACCCTCGGCCTTGCCTTTGCGCTGCTCGGACACAGCGCATTCGCGCAGGCGCTGGATCCCTTTCCACTCCCACGCACGACCTTCGGCAGCATTGGCATGGTCGAAATGCCGAGCGCCCGGATGGCCCCGGATGGCGAATTGAGCCTCTCGACGAGCTTTTCGAGAAACCTGCAGCGCTACAATTTTGGCTTCCAGGCCCTCCCGTGGCTGGAGTTCAACTTCCGGTATACGATCCTTCATGCCTTTCCCCTGGATCCTTCGAACAGCCAGTACTACGATCGCAGCTTCGGTCTGGGGCTCAGGCTATTTAAGGAAGGCGAATATCGCCCGGCAGTCGTCCTCGGGGTTCGCGATCTCGTAGGCACCGGCATCTACTCGGCCGAATATCTTGCCGCGACCAAGCGCGTCTTTGACAACTTTGATGTCACACTCGGTCTGGGCTGGGGAGGGCTGGCATCGGCGGAAGCAATCCCCAATCCCTTCGGCTACCTGGCACAATCGTTTAAAACACGCTCCCGTATCGGGGCGGCCGGCTCATTTAATCCCAACACGTTTTTCCATGGCCCCAATGTAGGGGTGTTTGGTGGCGTCGTGTGGCGCACGCCGATACGTAACCTGTCGCTTACTGCCGAATATAGCAGCGACCGCTACAAGCTTGAGTCATCCTACGGAACATTCGTTCCCAAATATCAGGTGAATTTTGGTGCCCAATATCAGCTCTCCGATTCCGTTCAGATCGGCGCCGAGTGGCTCTACGGCCAAAGCCTTGGCCTGACGCTCACCTTTTCCGGAAACCCCAAAGCGCCGAATTACACGGCTACACTTGCCCCTCGCCCGATCCCACGGTCCATTCGCTCACCGGCCGAACAGCTGCAGGCCATCAAGGACCTAATGCGTCCGCTGAAAGCAGCGGATCAGGTATACGTTCAAAACGCATCAGAAACTGCAGCAAATCTGGCCAGGCTCACTGAGGCCGTCTATCAAGACCGCAGTCGCGTCCGTGACGTGGCAATCCATGGAACGACCATGGTTGTCTCCATGACCGGTTCGATTGTTGCCGCAAGATGTATTGCGTATGCCAGAGCCGCTGCCGGTAGTCTGAGCCAAATTGACCACATCGTGATCCGCTCGACCAATGGGAATGTGCTCAGATGCGCGGTACCGACGAACGCCATTTTCCACGAGACCACGAACTCCCGAATCAGGATTGCGCGGGTTTCCGTGACGAATGGTGCCGGTAAAACGCCTGAACTCCCCACCAAAGCTGCAAAGTCAGCCAGCAAAGCCATTCGCGCAGACGCAAGCGAGCAGCTTCTGTTTGTCGATACGGTTGGGATCCGGAACGGCGTCGCCACCGTGTATTACGAAAACGGTGCTTACGAGTCTGCCGCCGACGCTGCCGGACGCATGATCCGCGTTCTGATGAAGGATGCGCCGCCCAACGTCGAAGAATTTCATATGATTTCCATGGTCGATGGACTTCCGGCCCAGGAATATGATGTCCTCCGCTCTCCAATGGAGCGCGCCATCGAGCAGCACGGTGGGA
>JAJZRT010000578.1 GCA_021802595.1 Pseudomonadota bacterium | reverse complement strand
GTCCTCGAAGGCCACCTCGGAACCGGGGCGCTGGCGTACCAGCCGCACGCCGTATCTGAAGGAAATCATGGATTGTCTGTCGCCGACCTCACCGGTCGAGCGTGTGGTGTTCATGAAGGCGGCCCAGTTGGGCGCCACCGAAATGGGATCGAACTGGATCGGCTACGTGATTCACCACGCCCCCGGTCCAATGATGGCGGTCTGGCCGACCGTGGAAATGGCCAAGCGTAACTCCAAGCAGCGGATTGATCCCCTGATCGAGGAGTCACCGATCCTCAAGGAACTTATTGCGCCGGCCAGGAGCCGTGACTCGGGCAACACCATCCTCGCAAAAGAATTCCGTGGTGGTGTGCTGGTGATGACCGGTGCGAACAGCGCCGTCGGCCTGCGCTCGATGCCAGTCCGTTACCTGTTCCTCGACGAGGTGGACGGCTATCCGCTCGACGTCGATGGCGAAGGTAATGCCGTGGCGCTGGCCGAGGCTCGCACGCGCACCTTTGCCCGGCGCAAAATCTTCATTGTGTCGACGCCGACGATTGCCGGCGTCAGCACCATCGAACGGGAGTACGAAGCCTCAGACCAGCGCCGCTTCTTCGTGCCGTGCCCGCACTGCGGTCACCGACAGTGGCTGCGCTTCGAGCAACTTCGATGGGAGCGTGGCGAGAACGGCACTTTCCCAGAGACGGCCGCCTACGTCTGTGAGTCCTGCGAGGTGCCGATTCCTGAGCATCACAAGACATGGATGCTGGAGCACGGCGAATGGCGCCCGATGGCCGAAGGGAATAACCGCACGGCGGGGTTTCACCTGTCGTCGCTGTACAGCCCGATTGGCTGGCGGTCGTGGCGCGACATCGCCTTGGCCTGGGAGCGTTCCATCAGTAAGGAGTCCGGATCGTCAGCCGAGATCAAGACCTTCAAGAACACCGAACTCGGCGAGACCTGGGTCGAGGAAGGTGAAGCACCCGACTGGCAGCGACTGCTGGAACGGCGCGAGGACTATCGCATTGGCGCAGTGCCGATCGGTGGCCTGTTGCTCACAGCGGGTGCCGACGTCCAGAAGGATCGGATCGAAGTCTCGGTCTGGGCCTTCGGGCGCGGCAAGGAATCCTGGCTGGTCGAGCACCGGGTGCTGATGGGCGATACGGCCCGCAACGAAGTGTGGCAATCACTGGCCGAAGTGCTGCGCGAGACCTGGACGCATGAGACCGACTGCCAGATGCCGTTGTCGCGCCTGGCACTCGATACCGGTTTCGCCACGCAGGAAGCCTATGCCTTCGTGCGCCAGGTACGGGATGCCCGGCTGATGGCGGTCAAGGGTATAGCGCGTGGCGCGGCCTTGGTTGGCACGCCGACAGCGGTGGATGCCACTACCGGAGGCAAGAAGCTGCGCCGGGGTATCAAGGTGTTCTCGGTAGCCGGTGGTATCGCCAAGCTGGAGTTCTACAACAACCTGCGCAAGGCGCCGGAGGTAGCCGAGGACGGCGTGACGATCCGTTACCCCGCCGGCTTCGTGCATTTGCCCAAGGTCGATGCCGAGTATCTGCAGCAACTGTGTGCCGAGCAACTGGTGACCCGGCGCGACCGCAACGGCTTTGCCATCCGCGAGTGGCAGAAGATGCGGGAGAGGAATGAGGCCCTGGACTGCTACGTCTATGCCCGGGCCGCCGCTGCCGCCTCCGGCCTCGATCGTTTCGAGGATCGCCACTGGCGAGAACTGGAAAAGCAACTCGGGATCGTGACGACCGATCCCCCTGAATCGTCCGATGTACGCGATATCGAGGCCACCCATAGCGGTGGCCTCGCTGTTTCTGGCGTCCGCAAACCGGGACGTCACTTGATCCGCAGCCGTTGGCTGACCTGAATGGAGAAGAAATCCCATGAGCCTGCAAACCCAACTCAATAGCTTCGTCCTCCGCGTTGCCGAGGAATTCAATACCGTCAAAGGCCGCACCGGAACCTTGACGGCCCTGACCACGACGGACAAGTCCAGTCTCGTCGCCGCCATCAACGAACTCAAGGCCGCGATCGTCACGGCGGTCATGATCGATGACCTGCAGGTTTCGACCACGACGACCTATTCGTCGAACAAGGTGGTCACCTTGCTCGATGCCCTCAAGGCAGACATCCTGGGGGGCGCCGATCCGGCATACGACACGCTGCTGGAACTCCAGCAGGCCTTGCAGAACGATCAGTCCGGCATTGCCGCACTCACGGCTGCCATCGACAAGCGCGTCCGCTTCGATGCTGCGCAGACGTTGACGGTGCCCGAGCAACAGCAGGCCAGGACCAACATCGGTGCGGTGGCTGCCACCGATATTGGCGACGTTGCGACCGACTTTGTCGCGATCTTCGAAGCCGCCCTGGTGTAAGGCATGAGCCTCGCATCGCAGCTCACCGCGCTGGCCAGCCGCATCGGTTTGGAAATCAAAGCCAAGATCAATGCCGATCACCCCGGGGTGGCGAAGGCATGGGTTTGCTTTGGATACGTCGGCAACAGCATCGTCATCAATTCGGGACACAACGTCGCGAGTGTCACCCGCCTGGCTGCAGGTCGCTATCGCGTGCATTTCGCCACTCCGTTCCCGAACACAAACTACTGCTGGACGGCGCTTGCACGCAGCAGCGTCGATAGTGGGCAACAGCGTATTGCCATCGCGCGATCCACCACCGACCAAAAGACCGTCCAGTACGTCGATATTGCCTGCGCGACAGGTGCGAGCAGCTTTGCCGATTCCACCGAAATCAACCTCGTGGTGTTCCGGTGAGCACGCCGACCTACACCGAGGCCCAGCTGCAGGCCCTGCGCGACGCACTGGCCAAGGGCGAGAAGCGCGTGACCTTCGGTGACAAGACCGTCGAATACCGTTCGATCGATGAGCTTACGGCGGCGATCCATGAGGTCGAAGTGGCGTTGCACAAGGATGCCGTGACGACCGGACTGATTCCGCGTGCCGCCCGGCAGATCCGCATCACCACGGCGAAGGGGTTCTGAATGGGCTGGACTCAGCACAATTGGATTCGGCGAATCTCCCGCCGCATGTTCGGCAGCAACCCGCTGCACGAGGCCGCAGGTGCCGGTCGGCGTTCGTTTGCCTGGCTGCCGAGTAATCCTGGGGCCGTAGCGGCAATGACGGCAACCCAGACGGAACTGCGCACCAAGAGCCGTGACCTGGTGCGGCGCAACGCCTGGGCCAATGCCGCCCTCGAATCCTATGTCGCCAATGCCATCGGCACCGGCATCAAGCCGCAGTCCCTGGTGACTGATCCGACCATCCGCGAGCGGATCCAGGCCTTGTGGCGCGACTGGACCCTGGATGCCGATGCGGCGGGCCTGACCGACTTCTACGGGCTGCAGGCGCTGGCCTGTCGCGCCATGCTCGAAGGTGGCGAAGCGCTGATCCGTATCCGCTACCGCCGCAAGGAGGATGATCTGGCCGTGGCGCTGCAATTGCAGGTGCTGGAACCGGAGCATCTGCCGGTGACCCTTAACACCACGGCAGAGAACGGCAATGTGATCCGGGCTGGCATCGAATTCGATCGCTTCGGACGGCGGGTGGCCTACCACCTCTATCGTACCCATCCCGAGGATGGCGCATTGGCGCCGATGTCCGGCAATGGTGGCATGGAGACTGCGCGCATCGATGCAAGCGAAATCCTGCATCTTTTCCGCCCGCTGCGTCCGGGCCAGATCCGGGGTGAACCGTGGTTGGCGCGTGCCCTGGTCAAGCTCAACGAACTCGACCA